>JAGBXV010000088.1 GCA_017629115.1 Clostridia bacterium
ATTACATAGATACTGCAGGTATCCTTTGAAAGCTTTTTTTGTATCGGAGCTCACCCACGCAAGCGAAACTCACGAATGTGACATAAGGTGCGCAATATCCAAAAGTATAAAAAATAAATGTGCTCTTGTTTTTGTATGTAGTGGTCTTGACGCTGGAGAATACTCGATTCTCTGGAACCTGACGAATTCCTATGACCACATAATTATAACCAACTGCGATGAGTTTGCAAGCAAGATAGAAATGGCAAAAAGTATCAGCGCGTCACTATAGTGCCGCCTCCAAGCAAACGGTCACCTAAATAGAACACGCAAGCTTGTCCCGGAGTGACAGAGCGTGCAGGTGAGTCTAGAGTTACCTTGTACATATGGTTTTCCTTTGTTACAGTACAGGGTAGGTCGTGTGACGAATACCTTATTTTGCAGTTGCAGGAAAGCGTGTCGCCAAAATCGGTCATTTCGTTCACATCGTCAATGTAAAAGCTTTGGGAAAACTCCTGACCTTTCTTGCCAAGGACAATGCTATTGTCGGCAGGGTTTATAGAAAGCACAAACCGTGGCTCGCCGTAAGCGCCCAAACCCTTTCGCTGACCGTAGGTGTAGTTAAAAATGCCTGTGTGGTGTCCGATTTTTGCACCATCAGTGTCTAAAAAATCACCAGGAGCGTCATCCAAAAAGCGCTTAAGATATGAGTTTTTATCCCCATCGGGGATAAAACATATATCCTGACTGTCTTTTTTCTCCCATACGGGTAGTTCAAATTCACGGGCAAGCTGTCGTACATAATCTTTGTTAAAGCCGCCTAAAGGCATTAAAATTTTTGAAAGCTTTTCCTGTGACAAAGCATACAAAAAGTATGTCTGGTCTTTATCAAGGCTTTCCGCCTTATAAAGTGAGTACACTCCGTTGTCACATTCGATGCGTGCGTAGTGACCTGTGGCAACAAAGTCAGCACCTTGTTCCATAGCGTAGTCAAAGAGCACACCGAATTTTATTGTTTTATTGCATATAACGCAAGGGTTTGGAGTTCTGCCAGCTTTAAATTCGGCAACAAATGTTTCTTCCACCAGTGTTTTAAAGGTGTCGCGAAAATCCAGGACCTCAAAGGGTATGCCGATTTTTTCGCATACCTTTTTTGCGTCATCGATAAATCCTGTATCGCCGTCGGTAAGGCGAAGCGTTACACCGCGTACATCGTATCCTTTTTTAAATAAAAGAGCTGCGGCAACAGATGAATCTACGCCGCCGCTCATTCCAATTATAACCTTGCTCATATTAGTCGTGTTTGTGGCAATCAGCGCAACAACCTGAGCACTTGATTTCCACAGGAGGCTCTATGCCCTGACGCTTGTAGTAGTCAAAAATTGCGGCATTTATTGCTTCTTCTGCCAAAACGGAGCAGTGAACCTTTGCCGGAGGAAGACCGTCTAACGCTTCCATAACCGCTTTGTTTGTAAGCTTTAAGGCATCGTCAATGGTTTTTCCTTTTACCATTTCTGTTGCCATTGAGCTTGTAGCTACAGCTGCACCGCAACCAAATGTCTTGAATTTAACTTCCTTTATGATGTTATCTTCAATTTTCATATATATTTTCATTATATCGCCGCACTTGGCGTTGCCTACTTCACCCACTGCGTTGGCATCGTCAAGCTCACCAACATTTCTGGGGTTTGCGAAGTGGTCCATAACTTTTTCTGAATACATTTATCTCATCTCCTTTGATACTTTTTCATAAAGAGGGGACATATCCCTGAGTCTTTGTACAATGCCGGGCAACACCTCTAACACATAATCAATGTCCTCCGTAGTGTTTGATTCGCCGATTGATAAGCGAAGTGAGCCGTGGGCAATCTCGTGGGGAAGCCCCAAAGCCAACAGTACATGAGAGGGGTCTAATGAACCGCTTGTGCAGGCAGAGCCGGATGAAGCGGCAATGCCGTTTAAGTCAAGCATTAAAAGTAGTGCCTCGCCCTCAATAAAGTTAAATGAAAAGTTCACATTACCGGGTAAGCGGTCTGTGGGGTGTCCGTTTAACTTGATGTAAGGAATTTTTTCGGGAATTTCTTTTATAAGTCTATCGCGCATAGCGCGGATTTTGGCAGTTTTACTTTCTATATTTGAAGTTGCAAGCTCAATTGCTTTACCGAGACCAACAATTGAAGCAACATTTTCTGTACCTGCTCTGCGTGCCCTCTCCTGAGCGCCGCCATGCATAAATACAGAAGGTAACACATTTCTTCGTGCATAGAGAGCGCCTACGCCCTTTGGTCCGCCAAATTTATGGGCGGAAAGTGAAAGTAAATCAATATTCATAGCTTTCACATCAATTTCCATTGAGCCAATAGCCTGAACAGCGTCTGTGTGGAAAAGTACACCGTGTTCTTTGGCAATGGCACCGATTTCGGCGATAGGCTGTATTGTACCCACTTCGTTGTTGGCTGCCATAATTGTTATTAAGATTGTATCGGGACGGATAGCTGAACGCAAATCATCAAGTGAAATCTTTCCGTATTCGTCAACATTAAGGTAAGTGACCTCATAGCCTTGTTTTTCTAAGCTTTCCAAGGTGTGCAATACTGCGTGGTGCTCGATTTTGGATGTGATTATGTGCTTACCTTTTTTTTCTTTTGCCTGTGCAATTCCTTTAATTGCCCAGTTGTCAGCTTCAGTGCCGCAGCCTGTAAAGAAAATCTCCTTGGAGTCAGCACCGATTGATGTAGCTACTTTTTGGCGTGCTGTTTCTATTGCGGCCTTTGCCTCGCGACCGATTTTATATATTGAAGACGGATTGCCGTAGTGTTCGCATAAATACGGCATCATCTCATCTAAAACCTCTTTTTTAAGGGGCGTTGTTGCGCTGTTGTCAAGATAAACGCTTTTTGTCATTGGTTATCCCTCCAATTTAACATATTCTAACTTAACATTATACATCAAAAAACTGGGGATTTCAAGCCTTTGACAGTATTTTTTAGAATATTTTGTTATAACTTTTCTGGGTTAAAATCATTTCGATTTCTTCGTTGGTTTTTCCCTTTGAATTAACCAGAAGAATAGGGTCTGAAGCCAGCGATGCAATAGGCGAAAAGTTCTTTGCAGGTATTTGTGAAAGAGGGGTGTCTGCATAGATGTATGCGTCTGCAACGCTATCTTCAGATACTAATTCAAAACCGCGGGAGGCTAAATATTCCTCCAGATTTTTTAAGCCTTTTTCTATAGATATTTTCATATTTTCAGCACCTTTCGTAAAAAATTATAAATATAGTATGCTCAAAATAAAAAAAACTTAACATTTGTGAGAACTTGTGATATAATGATTTCGGTCAGACTGATGGTGACGGAAAAACCGTCAAATAATTTTGAGGAGGCTTCTTTATGGGAAGACTATTTGGAACAGACGGTGTTCGCGGCGTAGCAAACACCGAGCTTACCTGCGAGCTTGCTTTTAACATAGGTAAAGCAGCAGCACATGTATTAACAAAGGAAACTAAGCACAAACCCAAAATTTTAATAGGAAAAGATACAAGAATTTCAGGAGATATGTTAGAAGCAGCACTGGCTTCCGGGCTTTGCAGTATGGGCGCAAGCGTAATATCCTTGGGTGTTATTCCCACACCTGCTGTTGCATATCTTGCGAGAAAATACGAGGCAGACGCAGGTGTTGTGATTTCAGCATCTCACAATTCAGCCGAGTTTAACGGCATCAAGATTTTCAATGGCAACGGATACAAATTAAACGACGAAATTGAAGAAGAAATTGAGCATATTATTTTAGATAATGTGGAAGTTGAAATGCCCACAGGAGACGCTGTAGGTACAATATCAAAGTGCGATACAGCCCTTTATGACTATAAAGAATTTGCAAAATCAATGCTGGGTTCTGAAACCTTAGAGGGTTTAAAAATTGCTGTTGACTGTGCAAACGGTGCAAGCTATAAAAGCTCTGTTGAAACATTGGTTGAACTGGGAGCTGAAGTTTTTGTAGTTCACAATCATCCCAACGGTATCAATATCAACGCAAATTGCGGTTCAACTCACACAGACAAATTCTGCGAATATGTTAAGAATATTGATGTTGATTTGGGTCTTACCTTTGACGGTGATGCAGACAGACTTTTAGTTGTTGACGAAAAGGGTAACTTAATCGACGGCGACAAAATTATGTTGATTTGTGCAGGCTATTTAAAGGATAACGGTCAGCTTGCAAAAGATACATTGGTAACAACAGTTATGACCAATCTGGGTCTTGTTAATGCCGCAAAAGAACGAGGCATCAAAATAGCTCAGACCAAGGTTGGCGACAGATATGTTTTAGAAGAAATGCTAAAATACGGCTACACCTTAGGCGGTGAGCAGTCAGGACATATTATTTTCCTCGACTATAACACAACAGGTGACGGTTTGTGTTCAGCCCTTTTGCTCCTGTCAATTTTAAAGAAAACAGGAGAGAAGCTTTCTGATTTATCTTCAGTATTTACACCCTTGCCTCAGGTAATCATAAATGCCAAGGTTTCAAATGCGAAGAAAAATTCTTACACAGAAGACGAAGTGATTATGGAAGCTATCCGTGAGGTTGAGGAAGAATTCTCAGGCAACGGAAGAGTTCTGATTCGTCCTTCAGGCACAGAGCCCTGTGTGCGTGTAATGATAGAGGGCCCCGAATATGACCTTATTAACCAAAAGGCAAGCTATTTGGTTAAACTCATTGAGGCGCGCCTTTCATAAATAACAACTTTAGGAGGAATGATATGAAAACAGTAATTATAACAGGTATGTCGGGGGCTGGTAAAACCTCTGCCATACACATATTGGAGGACATTAGCTATTACTGTATAGATAACATTCCACCTATGCTGATATCCAGTTTTATTTCCTTGTGCGAGAATTCAAACTTTCACATGAATAAAATTGCCCTTGTTGCCGATGCCAGAAGCGGTGAGCTTGTTACTCATCTGTATACCGAAATTGAAAAACTCAAGCGCGGAGGCAATGAGTGTACTGTTTTGTTTTTAGATGCTAACGATGAAACCCTGATAAAAAGATACAAAGAAACTCGCCGCAAGCATCCTCAGGGCGACGGAGGAAGAATCGATGCAGGCATACGCTTTGAGCGTAATCTTTTCTCGGAAATTAAAAAAAGTGCCGACCTTGTGATTGACACTTCAAATATGTTAACTCGTGAATTTCGTGAAAAAATAGTTTCCTACTTTGAATCTCACGAGCGCGAGTACGAGTCAATATCCGTGAATGTTGTTTCATTTGGGTTTAAAAGGGGAATACCTTTAGATTGCGACCTTGTGTTCGATGTGCGATTTATGCCCAATCCCTTTTATGATGAGGACCTGCGGACAAAAACAGGCAAAGAAGAAGCGGTGGCAAACTACGCACTTTCTTGTGAGTCAAGTCAGAAGTTTTTGCAAAAGCTTGATGACATGTTGCTTCATTTGTTGCCTCTATATTCCGAGGAGGGAAAGAACTCTTTGGTTATAGGCATTGGTTGTACAGGTGGAAAGCACCGCTCGGTAGCTGTGGCAGAGTACATTAAAAATACACTCTCCCAGAAAAACTATTTTGTATCGGTTAATCACAGAGACCTTGGAAATGAATAGACCGGTAAAAAAGGGACTGTAAAAAATTTTACTTTTTTACAGTCCCTTTGTCTTGCATACAGGAATAGGAAAAAATGCTTCAGAATGGACAAACCGAACACGCAGTGGTTACCCGAAGTCGTACGATGGTACGACGAGAGGTGAGGTTTGTTCATAGCAAAAAGGCTTAAATTTGAGAAAAATCTCAATTTTGAGATTTTTCATCGATTTTATTACATATTCTATGATTTAGCAATGTAGTATTTATCACTTTTAGTTACCTTTTTGCGGTCTGGACTTTTTTTACATTCCTTTTTTTTAGTTAGCTACGGAGAGCAGTGCTTTTTTGTGCATATAATGTATGTTTCTGGGAGAGTAGTTCATTAGCTCGGATATTTCTTCCCAGCCGTAGCCGTCTATATATCGGTAGCGCAGGAGCAGTGCCTCCGACGCATCGTGTACATTTTCAATTTTCTTTTCAATCTCTCTCTTTTCTTTTAGATATTTGCTCACTTTCTTGCAGAGGTTTATTTTTTCTGCTTCCAGTTCCTCTTTTGTCTTTTGGGAATACTTCGGGGCTAATGTGTCGATTGCCACACCTAAATCGCGCATCATTCTGTATTCTTCAGTAAATCTTTTGAGTTCCTTTAAATTTAATCTGTATTCTTCAAGTTTTTGTTTTGTCAATAATGCTCACGACCTTTGTAGGAATATTTTAAATGGTCGCGTCGGAACTGCTCGCAGGTTTTGTAAAAACTGCAGTTTCTGTTTGCACATACCAACTCATACAAAACGGTGCATTCACCGCGACGAAAACCAAAACAATCTGTTTTTACTGTTGATAAATTCATGTCCTTCATCCTTTCGTTTTTATTATTGACCGGTCCGTAAGTGTAGTTTAACATATTAAATATATTTTGTCAAGTATATTAAATACAATTATTTAATTTATTAAAAAGCGTTGACAAAAATGTTTCAATGCTATATACTGTATAATATACTAAACAAAACGAGGGCATTAATATGACGATTGGTGAAATTATAAAAAAATTTCGTGAAAATAATTTTGTGACAATGGATGAGTTTGCTCAAAAGAGTGGACTAAGCAAGGGTTACATCTCTATGCTTGAAAAAAACGAAAATCCAAAAACAAAGCTTCCAATAATGCCTACTACCAAAACTTTGCAGGCGGTGGCAAAGGCTTTAAATATTTCGGTAAGTGAGCTTATGGATGAACTTAATGAAAAGCCTGCTTCAATGGATATTATTCCTATTGATAAGTTGGTGGCAGTTCCCGTTGTCGGGTTAGTGCGGGCAGGTTACGGAGGTCTTGCTTTTGAATGTGATATGGGCTCAGAAACTGTGGATGCAAATGTTTTGCGTGGATATGAAAAGAATGATTTTTTCTATTTAAGAGTCAAGGGTGACAGTATGGAGCCGAGATTGTATGAGGGTGATTTGGTTTTGGTGCGCAAGCAAACCAGCATCGACAGCGGTTCTTACGGTGTTGTAACTATTGATGATGAGGAGGGCGTAGTAAAGATTGTGGAATATGATAAAAATTCCATAACGCTGATTTCACAGAATCACAACTATCCCCCAAGAAAATTTATAGGCGCTGATGTTGAGCGCATAAGGGTAATTGGCAAGGTAATTGAAAGTAAGAGTAAGTTTATATGAAGAAAGAACGGCTATAGCCGTTCTTTTTCATTCTATATACAAGCTCAGCGCGTGTGCAACCCCGGGGATTGATTCACCCTGTTGTACTGCTGTGGGGCTCATAAGAGCGCCTGTTGGCATAAACAGTACGCGCTTTAGCTCTTTTTCCTGCATTTTTGGCAGAATATGAGCGCACAGCATAAGTCCCGAGCAAGCGCAACCGCTGCCGCCTGCGTGAACATCCTGACTTTCGGAGAAAATCAAGTCACCGCAGTCAAAGTAGCCGATTTCCATATCGTAGCCTTCTCGTGCCATCAAATCCACCACAATTGATTTTCCAACTCTGCCTAAGTCGCCTGTAAAGATGGCGTCGTAGTAGGAGGGTTTTCGCCCTGTGTCGCGGAAATGTGCAAGAAGTGTGTCCACAGCTGCAGGTGCCATTGCTGCGCCCATATTGTTTGCATCTTTAATGTTTTTGTCTATGATTTTACCTGTTGTTGCGGCTTCAACCCTTACACTTCCTTCGTGTTTATCAAGAATCACACACGCTGAACCTGTTACGGTCCACTGGGCGCTGGGCGGACGCTGACCGCCGTATTCCAATGGAAATCTGAATTGGCGTTCTGCCGAACAAAAGTGGCTGGAAGTGACGGCGCAACATTTTTCAGCAAATCCGCCGTCGATCATCATAGCCGCCATTTTCATAGAAAGTCCCATGGTTGAGCAAGCACCAAAAAGCCCCACATAAGGAATGTAAAAATCCCTTAAGCCGTAGCTTGTGCCTGTGCATTGGTTTAGGAGGTCACCTGCAAAGATATAGTCAATATCTTCAGGTGCAAGACGAGCTTTTTTTAGTGCTGTTTTTATTGCTTCTTTTACAAATTTATTTTCTGCTTTTTCCCAGCTTGACTCGCCCCAGTACACATCGCTTGTGGTGGCGTCAAAAAATCTGCCGTAAGGACCTTCTGCCTCCTTACTTCCCGCAGTAGAGCCAAATGCGCGGATATAGGGACTTTCGTCAAAAAATACAGTTTGTGCTCCGTTTCTTTTATACATAAAAACACCTCAAATATAGTATTTGAGGTGTTTTGAAAAATATGTAATAAAATTATGAAAGAACAATAACTCTCACTCTGCCACCGGATGCTGTTGTTTTGTCCTGATATACAGCAGCGGAGTAGTCAGCAGCTAAATCTAAAAGCTCATCTTTTGTAATCATTGTGTATTCGTATGACTTTTTAACATAAATCTGTACCTTATCGGACATTGTATATGTTTTTGAGCCTATTGTAATTTCTGAGCCTGTGATGCCTGTAACCTTGCCTGTTGTGGCTTTTGTGATTGCGGACATTGATATTACGCTTCTGCCATCGGTGGTGATTTTTACTACCTGACCGGTTGATACATTAAAGGCTTTGTTCTGCGTCATAAGTGACGATGCAACACCGTTTGCTATATATTCGTAACTGCCCGAAACTGCTAAAGTGTTCGAGTTGTTCTTTGCGCTTGTCAGTATAGCGTAGGTGTGCATATCTCCTGTTGTATCTGTTAAAATAAGCTCGTCTATTAAACCGTCTGAGTTTTTGCCTGCATAGAGAATATCACTTGATGAAAGAGATATGCCTGTCAATCTTTGCGGGAATACAGTTGACACAGTTGCGGTTTCGTAAGAAACTGTTGTGCTTACCTCGATAATTTTCACATCTTGGGAAACAGTATCAGTTCCAATCTTGCCGTAAGAATTGTTCCATGCAAATTTGCCTGAAACATCGCTATTGCCCGAAACAGTAGAAACAGTTGCAACGCTGTCTTTTAATGTTACAGACACCGCTTTATTTAAAATTGAGCTGTAGTCCTTGTTGGTAACATATTCACAAGCTTCGCCTGAGGGAAGTATAACTTTTACATAGGGCTTTGTAACTACAGTGCCGGATACTGTTGTTTGTTTTGAACCTGCTTCTGTAAGGAAGCCGTAAACCTTATCTGTAAGCTGTGCGTTTGTTGCAACATCGGCAACATTACCCGATTTACCCAAAAGAAGTGTAACTGTATCGCCGTAATTAAATGTTCCGTTTGACGAAAGCTTTGCAAAGGCGTCAACTCCTTCTAAAGTGTAAGTAACACCGGATACAGTAACAGATGCAGGTGTGTCCTTATTAGGCGTTGCCGATTCATAAATACCAGTAACCTTTTTAGAGTAAACCAATGCAATATTAAGCTCTTTGATATAGTATGCGATGTCGTTAGTTTTAACATCGGATACCGATGATTTTACGCCGTCACGCATTACTGTAACTGTGGAATCTGTACCAAAGGATGCGTACCAGTCGGATGACTTAACAGTCTTGGGACCCATAGTTGAGCCGCTTATGCACATAATGTAGTCGATTTCGCCGTTTGATTTATAGTTTATGCGTAAAATATCACCCATTTCAAGTGTTGAAAGAGCGGATGCAGATGGCATCACAGAAGAATCCTTATAGATTACTGTGTCGGTGCTTACATTAACCTGCTCAAATGAGCCATTTTTATAGGTAATAATTCCGTTGCCAAGTGTTGAGTACACCATACGCACATCTGTTCCTGTGCTCATTCCCTGAGGGATAAAGGCAACAACTGTGTCGCCGTTCCTGAGTACAAGGCTTCCGCGCTTGCCGATGTGTGAACGGTCTAAGCTGTCGGCAATGTTGTATGTACCTGATGAGGTAAAGATTTTTCCTTCGGCTATTGAGGGGTCTTCGGCCATTGTAGATATTAATACCACATCGTCAATTATAGCTCTGTTGAATGTGGAAATGTATGTTGACTGTGAGCCATTTGACTTTGAATTTAGGGTGTTATACACCATAGTAGCAACATCACGGCGTGTAAGAGCATCGCCGATTGATTTGTCGATGTTATCAAGAATACCTATGTTCCTGGCAATGCCCACCTGACCGTCAGGCCAGGAAGAGCCGAAGTCTGCATCGGTATAACCTAAAATACGCAAAAACATTGTAGCCGCTTCTTCGTATAAAACGGTGTTGTCAGGGCGAAATGATGCATCTAAATAACCTTTGCATAAACCATTTTTTACACCTGCTGAAATGTACGGAGCAGACCAGTGTGTGTAGGGTACATCAGAAAACGGTGAGGTTTTACTGCCTGTAGCCACGGTGTTGCGGTAGGCAGATGCCGCTACTGCGATTTTTACACATTCAGCTCGTGTTACAAGGTCGTCGTATCTCATATTTCCGTCGGGGTCGCCCTGCATTATTTTAAGTTCAGCAAGCAATCCTGCAACATTATCAGTATACACGGGAGCTGCCGAAACGCTTACTGCAGAAAAAATCGTCATTAGCGCTATTGTAATAGCGAATATTCTTTTCACGAAACTCATCCTTTCTTATATTTATTCAAAACGCAAAGCGTCGATGGGATTCAAATTAGCTGCGTTTTTGGCTGGTAAAAATCCGAAGATAATACCTATTGCAACGGAAACGCTGAAGGAAACCACTACAGCCGTTACAGAGGGAACAACCGTGATGCCAAGTAGTGTTCCCATAAGGTATGCCACAACTCCGCCAAGCAATATTCCGAAAATTCCGCCTATACCGCTTACAGTACCTGCTTCAATTACAAATTGCTGCATAATATGGCGTTTTTTTGCGCCGAGGGATTTTCTGATGCCGATTTCTTTGGTACGCTCGGTAACGGATACCAGCATAATATTCATAATGCCGATGCCACCTACTAAAAGTGAAATACCAGCAATAAGCACAAGAGCTGTTCTGAGTATGCCCATAACCTTATTGACTTCGTTTAAGATTTCCTGTGTGGCAATAATGGAGTAAAAGTCGCTGCTGCCAAGAACCTTTGTAAGCTCTCGCTCTAAAACTGCCTTTGCCTGGTCTAGTTTGTCGGTGTCTGTCATTGTTACTGTGTAAGAACCTATTGTGGAGTTCCACGACATTTTTGAGGCGCTTTTGTATGGAATATATATACATTGGTCTGAAGACCCCTCAGAGGAGTCAAGCTTTTGCTCCAAAACGCCAACAACAACATAAGGCTCACCGTTGATTTTTAAAGTTTTACCCAAAGCTTTGCCACGACCGTAATACTCCTGTTCGTAGTATGTTCCTATTACGCAAACCTTAAGGGATTTTTCAATGTCAATAAACTGTAAAAATCTTCCCTGTTCAGTTACAAGCTCCGATATTTCGTCAAAGGTTTCGTCAACGCCTGTTACTGAGGCGGTTGTGCTGTCGGAG
>JAGBXV010000089.1 GCA_017629115.1 Clostridia bacterium
GAAAGAACATTCCCTGTAAATTCACCCAAAATCGCTAAGATTGAAGTGGTAAGAAAGGGTAAAGTAAGAAGAGCGCGTCTCTATTACTTAAGAGATAGAGTTGGTAAGGCCGCTAAGGTTAAGGAAAGACTCTAATATTGTTGGTAAATAGTAATGGCAGGGGTAAGTTTATTACCCTTGCCATTTGAACTATTAAAGGTGTGGTATTATGGATGAAAATAACAAAGTTTTAGAAACTGAAAATATAAATGATGAATACATTCCCGATGAATTATCTTATGATAATGCATCTTTTGAGGATGTATCCACAGAAGTTGAAGCGGAAAAAGAGAAAAAAAGCTGGCAGCGTGAACTTTACGAATGGGTATCTTCTATCGCAGTTGCTGTTGTGCTTGCTTTTGTTATTAACACATATTGTTTTTCGTTGGTTCAGGTTGACGGTCCTTCCATGCAGCCTACACTCTATCACGGTGAACGACTTGTGGTGCGCAAACTTTTATATACTCCCGATAACGGTGATGTAGTTATAGTAAAATCTGATGTTTTGCAAAAATACATTGTAAAAAGAGTAATTGCTCTTCCGGGTCAGGAAATCGGCTTTGACGCTGAACGCAATGTTATGGTAGACGGTGAAATTATTAATGAACCGTATATAGCCTCAAAGCAAGAGAATTTATACTATCTTTACAGTTATCCGCTCCAGATTCCTAAGAAAGGTGAAGTGGCTTCTTTAGAAGTAATTGCTGCTGAAATGTCAACCGATATGATAGAAGAGCCTGTGAGTGTGAGTATTGAGGGAAAAGACGGAAAAATTTATGTTTCCGGCAGCAAATTCGTTAAAGACGGAGAATTTATCCCCGGCGAAACAAAATATACTCAGGACGGGTATTTTGTCCTTGGTGACAACAGAAACCATTCTTCTGACAGCAGAAACTTAGGTATAATTCCTAAAGAAGAAATAGTAGGTAAGGCGTTTTTGAGGTTCATGCCTTTTTCAGAGTTTGGATTAATAAAATAGAAAAATTCGGCAAAGTGGTAACGCTTTGCCGTTTTGTACAATAGGAGGAATACATGAATATACAGTGGTTCCCGGGTCATATGACGAAAACCCGCAGACAAATCGAAGAAAAACTCAAACTAATAGATGTAGTTGTGGAAATACTTGATGCAAGAATTCCTTTGTCTTCCAAAAATCCCGATATTACGGAGCTTACAAAAGGAAAGCCCAGAATAGTTGTGCTTAACAAGTCCGACCTTGCGGATGAAGTAATAACAAAAAAATGGGTAGAATACTATAAAAATGCGGGAATTATGTGTTGCGTTGCTGATAGTGAAAAGGGCAAGGGCGTGGCTGAATCTATTAACCTTGTAAAACAGGTAATGGCAGAAAAAATAGCCAAAGACAGCGACAAGGGTATGAACCGTGCAATTAAGATTTTAGTTGCAGGTGTACCCAATGCAGGAAAATCTTCTTATATCAACCGTCTTGCCGGCAGAGCAAGTGCTACAGTTGGTGACCGCCCAGGCGTAACCCGTGGACAGCAGTGGATAAGACTCAAAAACGGAATTGAACTTTTGGATACTCCCGGTATTCTATGGCCCAAGTTTGAGGATGAGCGAGTAGGTGAGCACTTGGCATTCACCGGTGCTGTAAAAGACGAAATAATGGATATTGAGCTTTTGGCGTGTAAGCTTGCGGAGTTATTGAACGAAAACTACCGAGAACTTTTGTGTGCACGCTATAAACTTGAAAATACAGACGGAATGCAGGGTTACGAACTGGTTGAATACATCGGCAAAAAGCGTGGGTTTGTAATTTCAGGCGGAGAAATAGATTTTTTAAGAGCGTCAAATATTCTGCTTGATGAATTCCGTTCTGCAAAAATTGGCAGAATAAGCATAGAAACACCGGAGGAAGCATAATGACACTTCACGAGTTTGACATACAAAAAATAAAAGAAAAAAACATTAAAGCATTATGCGGTGTTGACGAAGCAGGCAGAGGACCCCTAGCCGGTCCTGTTTGCGCTGCGGCAGTTATTTTGCCCGAAGATTTCTATATGGAAGAAATCAACGACTCAAAAAAACTCACAGAGAAAAAACGCGAAAAGCTCTATGATGTTATAATCGAAAACGCCCTTAGCTATTCCATAAAATTTGCAGATGTCAGCTATATTGAAGAAAATAACATATTGCAGGCAACATTTTATGCCATGAAGCAGGCGGTAGAGGGATTAAAAATTACTCCCGATTATGTGCTTGTTGACGGCAACCGCACTCAGGGAATAGAAATCTCCACAGAATGTGTAATAGGCGGTGATGCTAAAAGTCAGTCTATTGCAGCAGCGTCAATTCTTGCAAAAGTTACACGAGACCGATACTGTATGGATGTGCTTGATAAAAAATATCCCGAGTACGGCTTTTCAAAGCACAAGGGTTACGGCACAAAATTACATACAGAAAAACTTAAAGAATTTGGTCCTTGTCCTGAACACAGACTGAGCTTTCTCGGAAAGATTTTAGGTGACAAAAAATGATATTTAACAGCGGGACAGCAGGGGAAGCGGCGGCGGCAAAATTCCTAAAGAAAAACGGCTATAGAATTCTTGATAAAAACTACCGAAAAACTTACGGCGAAATTGACATCATAGCCCAAAATGGGGAAAACATTGCATTTGTGGAAGTGAAAACACGAAAGAGTGATTTATTCGGTACACCTGCAGAGTTTGTAACTGTAAAGAAGCAAAAGCGTATTATTAAAGCGGCGTACGCATATATTCAACAACATAACCTTGATGCCGAGTTTACATTCGATATTGTTGAGGTTTACTTGGATAAAAATAAAATTAAAAATATAAATCATATCAAAAATGCTTTTTATGTTTAGGAGAGTATTGTGTATAAAATTATTGACACCCATTGTGACACAGCATCGGTACTTCTGGATTCTAATGAATCACTTTGTGAAAACAATCGCATGGTAAATATTCCTGCAATGAAAAAGTACAAAAGTTACATTCAGTTTTTTGCGGCGTGGATAAGTAAAGGAAGTCAAAATCCGAAACAAAGAGCTGTGGAAATTCTTGATAAAGCAAAGGAAGAAATAAAGAAAAACAATATAAATCTCATATTAAACAGTGATGATTTGGTCAAAACAGTTGAAAACAACAGCTTAGGCGGTGTTTTGGCAATAGAGGATGCAAGGGCACTTTGTGGTTCGTTATCTGCAGTCCGTTTTTTTTATGACTACGGAGTTCGTGCGATAACCCTTGCTTGGAATGACGACAATGAA
>JAGBXV010000090.1 GCA_017629115.1 Clostridia bacterium
CATCACGACGATTGCTGTGACTAAGAATAAAAAACCGCCCATCGGGCGGTTTTTTTACTTTCTTTTAATTACATCAAATCTGTAACCTTGTTCTTTAAAATATTTGATAATAGCCGGCAAGGAGTCGGCAGTTGCTTGCTTTGCTCCTGCGTCGTGCATAAGCAGTACAAGAGAATCTCTGCCTGAATCCCTCGCGGAGCGGATTGCCCTGTTATAAAGGTCGGCGGAAACAGGATTTTTTGTTTCAGAGTCTCCTGTCAGACAGTTCCAATTTACATAAGGGATGTCATTTTCCAAAAGAACCTCTTTGAATTCTGCTCTTTCTTCACGGAAAGCTCCTCCCGGAAAACGGATTACACCGGCGTATTTATCCTCGCCGACAATATTGACAATAACATCACGAGCCTTGTTAATATCTTCGATAAATGCCTCGGGTGAGCTGTATATTGCTGTCATATTGTGAGAGTAGGAGTGGTTGGCAATTGCGTGCCCCTCCTGCGCCATGCGGGAAATAAGCTCGGGATGATTTTCTGCTTGGCTACCCAAAACAAAGAAAGTAGCTTTTACACCATTTTTCTTTAAAATATCAAGAATTTGCGGAGTGACAGATGTGGACGGGCCATCATCAAAAGTAAGATATATTACCTTGTCGCCGTCTTCCGGCGGATAAATTGAAAAATAGTCACATGTTGGTGTTCCGTCAGGAGCAACACAGGGGCGTACTTGATATTCGGGGAGATTTACAAGGGTGTTTTCGTACTTTTCTCCGCGTATTTTTGTGTTGTATTTATTGCATGAATTGAGTGAAAAAATTAAAATAATAATCAGTATAATAGCAATAATAACATAAAGAGTATTTTTGTTAGGATTAAATTTGTAGCGTTTTCCTTTGATTTTCAAGTACATGGTATCACCCCTTTTATGCCATTATACAACATATTTTGCAAGATTACAATTAAAAGATTTTAAAAATGTAATATTTTTCTTATTTTTTAAATAAGTAATAAAAAAACCTTTGGAGGATTGTATGAAAGCATTATGTTTGATTTTGGTATGCAGCCTGCTTTTTTGCGGTTGCACGGACAAAAGCGTTTTTAAAACAGAAATCACACAAGAGGCCATAAGCGTTAGTAAAATATCTGAAACTAAGTACGGATGGGGGCTGAAGAAAAACAAAAATGCGCCTCCTGATGTGCCATCGTCTACAGTTGAGCTTTTACAAAAATACGGCGCAATATACAAAAGTGATGAAGAAAAAACACTTTATTTAACATTTGACGAGGGTTACGAGAACGGTTACACAGGAAAAATTTTGGATGTGCTTAAAGAAAACAAAGTCCCTGCCGCGTTTTTTGTAACGGGGCCGTATATAAAAAAAGAGACAGACCTCATAAAGCGCATGGCACAGGAAGGTCATGTTGTGGGAAATCACACTGTTAATCATCCCAGTATGCCGGATGTGTCTGACGAGGATATAAAGCTTGAGGTTGAAAACCTGACACAAAGCTATTATGAGTTGACAGGTGAAAAAATGAAATTTTTCCGCCCGCCTATGGGTGAATACTCCGAAAGAACACTAAATATCACATCACAAATGGGTTATACAAATGTATTCTGGAGCTTTGCCTATAAAGACTGGGAAGTGAACAATCAGCAGGGCACAGGATATGCCTATAATCAGATAATGGACGGTGTTCACGACGGCGCAATATTGCTTTTGCACGCCGTGTCAAAGGATAATGCAGAAATACTTGACAGAGTCATTAAGGATTTAAAAGCGCAGGGTTATACCTTTAAATCCTTGAAAGATTTTCCAAAAAATAAATAATGTAAAATCCTTCATTCGGTCAATACTAAAACTGTGTGACCGAAAGGAGTGGTATATTGAATATAAAAAAACGAGTTAGGATTTTTTCTGTTTTGCTGATTGTGCTGTCAACGGTGCTTTTTGTTGAATGCAATGTGTATTTCCCTGGCGAAATCCGTGTGATGAACGGCGAAAGTGTTGAAATGCCAAAAGGCTTTGCTTACACATTGGAAACATCAGCAAGTGCTGAGGCAAGCGGTGATTATGATGCTACGGTTAAACTGTTTGGTTTGATTCCGGTTAAGCAGGTTACTGTAAGCGTACTTCCTGAAATGCAGCTTATGCCGGGTGGCAAAGCGGTGGGAATTAAAATGTTCACAAAAGGCTTGATTTGCGTTGGTACAGAAAAAATAAAAGGTGTTGATGGTGAAAGCTATAATATAGCCAAAGCTCTTAATATAAAAGCCTCTGATATGATTTTGAGTGCCAACGGCGCAGAGCTTCATACAGTTGAGGAATTTGCAGCAATCATTCAGAACTCAGCAGGTAAATCTGTTACACTCATAATTTCCCGAGACGGAAAAGAAGAAACAAAGATTGCAACCCCTATAAAGACTAATGAGGGATACAAGCTTGGGCTTTGGGTGCGAGACAGTACAGCAGGTATAGGTACAGTCACATTTGTGGATGCCGGGCAAGATGGTTTTGCGGCTCTTGGCCACCCCATTACGGATGTGGATACAGGAATGCTTATGCCAATAGACAAAGGCAGTATAACAAATGCTGAAATAACAGGGGCAAAAAAAGGTTCCCGTGGCGAGCCGGGCGAGCTTTATGGAATTTTTGCAGGAGCAGGTGAG
>JAGBXV010000091.1 GCA_017629115.1 Clostridia bacterium
AATCAAAAACATAAAAATCAAAATAACTCGCTAACAGCGAGTTATTTCTTTTAGTGAACAATATTAATTCCTTTGTTTTTGACGGTCTGCGCTAAAGGCAACAGCCTTAAAAAGCAAAAGTTATGAAAGAAGTATTAATATTTTTTGCTTTTGCCTTTTTTATAGCGAAAAACATTTGACACTGCTGTTTTGATATGTTAATATCTATTGTAGTTACTTTTTTAAGAAGGAGGATATGTAATGTTAGAAAACAACGATGCTTTAAAGGATGTGGCGTTACGAATTAGAAACGCACGAGAAGATTTAGGTGTAACAGAAGAAATAATGGCTAAAAACACAGATGTCACACTTGATGATTACATAGCATACGAGCGCGGCGAAAAGGATATGGATTTCACATTTATTTATAAGTGCGCTAAGTGCTTTAATGTCGACCCCACAGATCTTTTAAAGGGAACAAGCCCAAGGCTTACAAGTTTCGAAGTTACAAAACGCGGCGGCGGTTTGCCTATTGCCAGAAAAGCAGGCAACGAATATAAAAACCTTGCTGCTATGTTCAAAAATAAAACAACGGAGCCTTTTCATGTCATTATACCTTATGTAGAAGGCGGCGACAAACACGAAGCTTCATCACACAAAGGACAGGAGTTTGATATCGTTATTTCAGGTCAGCTTAAAATCACTATTGGCAACAATACGCAGATTTTGGATGCTGGTGATACCATATACTACAACAGTACTATCCCCCACAAGTTAGAAGCTTATGGCGGTAAAGATGTTGAAATTTACGCTATGGTTATGAAAGAATCTGAAACCGATGATTTCCGTCAACAGGAAGAGAAGTTTGTAAAAAGAGTTTCACAAATAACCGTTCCCGATGTACATAAAAAGTTTATTGACTGCACTGAGGACGAAAAAGGCGCTTTAGTTTCTATTGACTTTAAAAATGAAGACAAGTTTAATTTTGCCTTTGACTGTGTTGATGCTTTAGCTGAAAAATGCCCAGACAAAGTGGCTATGATTCATATTTCTGAAAAGAAGGAAGAAAGAACCTTTACATACGCAGACCTTAAAAAATACTCAAATATGACCGCAAACTACTTTGAGTCATTGGGTATCAAAAAAGGCGATAGAGTTATGCTGGTACTAAAGCGTCACTACCAGTTCTGGTTCTCTATGCTTGCGCTTCACAAAATCGGTGCTATTGCTATTCCTGCTACCAACCTGCTTGTTGAGCACGATTTTGACTACCGCTTTAAGGCGGCAGGTGTAACAGCTATCGTTTGTACCGCTGACGGTGATGTTTCCCGTCAGGTGGATTTAGCCGAGAAGAACTACGGAGAATCTCTTACAAAAATCATGGCAGGCGGTACTCGTTCTACCTGGCACAATTTTGACAAAGAAATCTCCCGTTATTCTGATGTTTACGAAAGGACAGACGATACTGCTTGCGGTTCTGATCCGTTACTTATGTTATTTACATCGGGTACAACAGGTTATCCTAAAATTGCAACCCACGACCATAAATATCCTTTGGGACATTACATCACTGCTCGTTACTGGCACAATGTAAATCCCGACGGCATTCACCTTACAATCTCTGATACCGGTTGGGGAAAAGCTCTTTGGGGAAAACTCTACGGTCAGTGGTTATGTGAAGCTGCTATATTTGTTTATGATTTTGATAAATTTAAAGCAGAAGACATTCTGCCTATGTTTAAAAAATACAACATCACAACTTTCTGCGCACCTCCTACAATGTACAGATTCTTCATTAAGGAAGATTTATCAAAGTATGACCTTTCTTCCATTGAATACTCCACCGTTGCAGGCGAGGCGCTTAACCCCGAAGTTTATGAGCAGTGGAAAAAAGCTACAGGCTTAAAGCTTATGGAGGGATTTGGTCAAACAGAAACAACTCTTACTGTTGCAAATCTTTGGGGCATGAATCCCAAGCCAGGCTCTATGGGTAAGCCAAGTCCCCTGTATGATGTTGATGTAATCTTAGATGACGGCACTTCAGCAGGCGTTGGCGAAACAGGTGAAATTGTTGTTAAAACCGATAAGAAAGTTCCCTGCGGATTATATATGGGCTATTACCGAAATGAAGAGGCTACCAAAGAATCATACGATAACAACATCTATCACACAGGTGACCTTGCATGGCGTGACGAGGATGGATATTTATGGTATGTTGGTCGTTCTGATGATGTTATTAAATCATCAGGTTACAGAATTGGACCTTTTGAAATAGAAAGCGTAATTATGGAGCTTCCATATGTATTGGAGTGTGCAATCACAGCAGTTCCCGACGAAATCCGAGGACAGGTGGTTAAAGCTTCAATCGTGCTCACAAAAGGCACAAAAGGAACAGACGAGTTAAAGAAAGAAATTCAGAATTATGTAAAAACTCACACCGCTCCTTACAAGTATCCCAGAATCGTTGAGTTTATGGATGAGCTTCCTAAAACTATCAGCGGTAAAATCAGACGAGTTGAGTTAAGAAATAACGATAAAAGCAAAAATTAACAATTTGTAAAGGCTGCACTATGGTGCAGCCTTTTTCATTGACTTGTATATTTTTAGAGTATATAATTATACTAAAAACGAGGTGATTATATGAAAAAATATACCTTTATGCAACGGGCAAAAACGGATATCAAAAACCATAAGGTTAAATTTTGCGTTTACCTTATTCTCAGAATTCTTGTTATTGCTTCACTTGTTATGGCGGCAATACGAAAAGAATACGAAAATGTGTTCGTGTGTGTTTTGTCATTGCTTTTATTTTTCGCGCCTACATTTATTGAAAAAACTTTGAAAATAGACCTGCCGTCTACTTTTGAAATCATTGTACTTTTGTTTATCTTCTCAGCTGAAATTCTGGGTGAGATACATAACTACTATATGATAGTCCCCTACTGGGATACGGTATTGCACGCTCTAAACGGATTTTTATTTGCCGCATTTGGTTTTTCTTTGTTGGATATTATAAACAGAAATCCCAGATTTAAATTCCAATTGTCCCCTTTTTATCTGGCTGTGGTGGCATTTTGCTTTTCTATGACCATCGGGGTTTTGTGGGAGTTTATCGAATTTGGTTGTGATATGCTCTTGGGCACTGATACCCAAAAGGATTTTATAATAAACACCATCTCTTCTGTAAAGCTGAATCCTGACGGCTTAAATGTCCCCACGGTAATAAACAACATCACTCAAACCACGGTAAACGGAAGGGATTTAGGAATAAACGGATATTTAGACATCGGTCTTATGGATACAATGAAGGACCTTTTAGTGAACTTTGTAGGTGCTGTCATCTTCAGTATCATCGGATTTTTCTATATTAAAAATCGCGGCAAGGGCGAATTTGCAAAACAGTTTATACCCGTAATAGAAGAAGACACTCAAAATATCGAAAAACAGAAAAACAGCGAGCAATAATGCTCGCTGTTTTTTGTTGTGTCTTGCAGTTGTGTTAATAAAAATGCGGATATATTTTATGGTATGGTCGGCGTTCTTTATCTTACGATAATGATTTCTTTTACTTCGTCCTTATAAATTCTTAAGAACACGCGGCTTACATCCAAGTCATCATACTGTGTGATGTCGCCTGCTTCTGCTACTCTTACGGGGTTAACTGTTTTATCTGAGTTGAACTCGTAAACTGTTGCACCCTGTGTTGAGTAGTTTTCAACTGTGCCGCCGTTTACTGTTACATTGATTGAGTTTGTGAACTTCTTCACTACTTTACCGTAAACTGTTACCAAATCTTTTGATACTGTTGTTTTTGCTTCTGTTGCTTTATCATCAATCTCGAAGAGAACTCTTATGCTTTCGATTTCACCCTTAGCATTTGTTTTCATCTGGATAACATCACCGGCTTTAAGCTGTGCGCCGTCACCGTTAACAAGGATGCCTTCTTCTGCTGTTGTGAATGTTTTTCTTTCACCGTCAACGAAAGCGTAAAGTTTTTCTACTCTTTCATCTTCGTCATTTAATGAAACTGCGATTTTTTCAACTATTGCAGCTGAAGCTTCAAGATTTGCAATACCTGTTGAGTTAGTTACGATTACAACGCCTGCTGTGTAGTCTTCTGCTACATCGTATACAAATACATCGTAATCTGTGTTGTCCTCAAAGAGTTTGTAATCTGTGATTGCGTATTTCTTTGCATCTGTTTCGCCTGCAGGAATGTCAAATACGATTGTGTCTTCATCTATTCTGTAGTTACCAAGTTTTTTAGATGTTTCACGGTATTTGAGTGTGCCCTGTGCATTGAGCGCAAAGATATTCTTATCAATTCCGCCTGCTGTTTTATCTGTAGCTGTGTTAATCTGTGTGAGTTCACCATCTGAGTTGAGTTCGTAGGTGATAAGAGCAGGTACTACTACACCTTCAACCTTTAAGCCTTCCAAAACTTCTGCAGGTGTTTTGTTAGGTGTACCGTTAAATCTGATTTTTTCTGTTGATTTTAATACTTTGATTTCGCCGTCTTTGTCAAATACTTTGATTGAAAGACGCTTGTCAAAACCTGTTGTTAAGTCTGCACCTGTAAAGTATGCGTAGTTTGATGACAATGCACTTGTTGCATCTACTGCAGCGATGTTGCCATCCTTATCAAGATAGAATGTGCCTTCGTCGTTTAATTTGATTTCGTCGGGATAGTTAGCTGCTACGCCGTATTCTCCGCCTTCAATAACGAACTTGTCACCGTGTTTTTCTGTTACTTTACCTGTTACTTTGTCTGATGAAACTTCAATGATTATGATAGATGCATCCTTGCTCTTGGCAACTGATAATACATCCCATTCATTTAAGTCTTTGATGCCAATTTCCTGACCGCCGCGTGTGATTACAAACTTCACGCTGTCATCATCAGGATCTAATACTAAAGATGTTTTGCCGTATTTGTCTGTTACTCTGTTGCTTGATGCGATTACTTCTTCTACTACATAGTTTTCGTAGTTTTCAATAAATACTACATCGTAAACATCGTCACGGTTACGGTCTAAGAGTGTAAGTGAACCTGCTGCAGGTGTTAACTCCGAAACATCAAAGCTGATTGCCTGACCGTTGTAGATATATTTTGCATCGGCAGCAACTGTTGCTTCTTCAGGATTTTTGTCTGTTTCTTTATCTAACCAGTATTCAATCTTAATCTGTGTGTCTTCTGTTACTGATTCAATGTCTGAAGCTGCGATTTTGATTGAAGAGTTTTTACCCTTCTGCTCTCTTGCTAAGATAAGAGTTTTATCGCCGTGTGAATCTTCTTTGATATATGCTTCAACATTAAAGCCTAAAAGTTTTCTTGTCTGAGCTAACGCTTTGTCAGCTACTTCATAAGAATCTGAACCTACTTTTACTTCGTTGTGCTTAAGTGTAGATGAACCCGTGAGTGAGCTTGTACCTACTGCTGTAATCTGGTCGTATACGATTGTTGTTTCAAGTTCATCACTTAATAATGTTTCGTCTACTACCTGATATGATTCGTCTGAACCAAAGTTTGTCTGTTCCATTTTGTTTGTAACTAACGCATTAGCTGTTAATTGTGCTACCATACCACGCTTTACTGCTGAATCGTTTGATGCAACTGCGCTCTTTGTGATACCTGTCTGTGTAGCTACTGTTACATAACCCTGAGGGAAACCACCCTTTTTCTCTGCTGCAGGTGTGTGTCCAATTAAACGAACTAAAACTGTTACTGCTTCAGCGTAGGTGATTGTGTCGTCAGGACGGAAGTTACCCTGGTCGTCACCAATGATGATACCCTGATTTGCTGCTACATTAATATAGCCGTTTGCCCAGTGGTTTTCTACCACATCAGGGAACTGTGTGGGATAGTTAAAGCTGTCTGCAAGGTTTTCCATACCCATTGAGGTTACGGCTACTTTTGCAAACTCTGAACGCTTGATTGTGTCGTCAGGTCTGAATGCGCCTGTTTCTGCATCACCAACCATAATTTCCAATGCGCCTAAAAGCTCAATAGCTTCTTTGTACTTTGAGCTCTGCGCATCCTGAGGAACTGATGCAAAAGAGGTAACTGTGAAACCTAACATCATAACTGCTGAAAGAATAAAAGATGTCAATTTTTTTGCCTTAAACATTAAGATTTCCTCCTTAAAATATAAATTTCAAGTCAATACCTTAGCTGTCTAAGTGGTGCTTATATTATTTTTAAGAGCTTGCGCTCTTTATGTCGTAAGCCGTTGCTCACAATACTTTATACGAAAAAGCCTTATATTTGTTCCCCAAATATACATTGTAATTTTTGGAAAATGCAAAACATATATTTTTAATGAATATTTTTGTGAAAGGAAAATACTATGTCTAACAATTATTTTGAGACCATTTCCGAGCCACAGCCAGCGCGGCCTCTTCAAACACAAAACACAACCGACGCACAGCCTGTAGCACCACAGCAAATTCCCGATGAACCTGCACCGCAAGTACCACAGGCGCCTGATACTAGTACTGGGCAGATGGTGGTTAGCGTGTTTACAGCAGACCAGCTTTATCCTGTTGTGGGGGCTACGGTTACAGTGACCCAAGATAACGGTAGTGGTGAAGTATTAGCTTCGTCAGATACGGACCGAAGCGGCAGAACTACTGTGTTCACACTACCCGCCCCCAGTTCTTCTGTATCACAGGAGCCAACTGTTGCCATACCCTTTTCTCAATACAGAGTAACAATCGACCACCCCGATTTTTTGGAGGCGGTTATTGAAAATGTTCAGGTTTTTGGCGGTGTGCTTACACAATTGCCTGTAAATCTTGTACCTATGCCTGAAATTCCAAAAGGCAATCCCGTCAGAATTGTGGTTATTCCCAAACAGAATTTGTAAAGGAGGTATTACCTTGCCAGATACAACACCGGTAATTCCGGAATTTATAACTGTACACCTAGGAGCGCCTGATTCCAATGCTCCCAATGTTACTGTGCGTTTCATTGACTACATAAAAAATGTTGCGTCATCAGAGATTTATCCCACTTGGCCCGAAAGTGCGCTAAGAGCCAATATTTACGCGCAGATTTCATTTGCACTTAACAAAGTTTACACCGAATTTTATCGTAGCCGTGGGTATGATTTTGACATTACGAATACAACCCAATTTGACCAGGCGTATGTTCAAGGGAGAAATATTTTCGGTGATATTTCAGATATTGTTGATGATATTTTTGATTCGTATCTACGCCGCAACGGTGCCATTGAGCCGCTAGCGGCACAGTTCTGCAACGGCACAACCGTCACCTGCAACGGGCTTTCACAGTGGGGTACTGTTACCCTCGCAAACCAAGGATACCTGCCATTTCAGATGATACGCTACTACTACGGTGATGATGTTAATATAATAACAAATGTTCCTGTAGAAGCCGTGGGCGAATCTTATCCCGGCACACCTATCAGATTAGGCGATGTGGGCACTGATGTGTTGCGTGTTCAAATTCTTTTAAACGCCATTTCAACAAACTACCCTGCTATTCCCAAGGTGCCTACAGGTGCAGTTTTTGGTGAATCAACGGAAAATGCCGTAAGGACATTTCAAAGAATTTTCAATCTGACTCCTGATGGTGTTGTTGGGCGCGCCACATGGTATAAATTAGTAAGTCTGTTTACCGGCATCAATCGTCTGAATGAATTGAATGCGCGTGGCGATGTAATCTTCGGGCTTTCATTGGAATATCCCGAAGCGCTCAGAGAAGGTGATACTGGTCAGGGGGTATATATTCTTCAGTTGATGCTTAATGTGTTGGCAGAATATTATGACACCGTTCCCTCGGTTACAGAAGACGGTGTTTACGGCCCTGCTACTACTCGCGCCGTTTCAGCATTTCAAAGAACTTATGGTTTACCCGTTGACGGCGTAGTAGGTCCTCTTACTTGGGAAAGTATGTACAACGCCATTAAGGGTATTTATATCGCCACAGGCAGGTCCGCAGAATTTACCACTGCACCTGCTATGGCTCCGTTCCCCGGTATGCCACTTACAATGGGCGCAAGGGGTAACGCCGTTATGACATTACAAAACCATATAAACGATGTAGTTCCGGTGTTTGCTAATATTCCCACTGTTAACCCCACAGGAAATTACGGTCCTAACACCAAGGCGGCAGTAACAGAGCTTCAGAACAGGCTGAATTTACCCCAAAACGGCACCGTGGACGAAAATACCTGGAACGGCATAGAAAGAATGAGAACTCAGGTTATACGCGGTTCAGAGGCGCAATTTGGTCAGTATCCCGGTTTTGATTTGCGTGAGGGTATGCAGGACGAAATTCGCGGCATTGCTATCACTACCGAGGAGCTTACAGGTCGTCCTGTTTATTCCATACAGTATATGCTTCGTATGATAAACCGAGAAAAAGATTTGCCCGGTATTCCCGACGGCATTTTCGGTCCTCAGACCACAGAGCGTGTGAGAGTTTTCCAGACAGAGCAAGGCTTACAACCCACAGGTATAGTGGATATTGTAACCTTTGATGCAATTAAGATTGCGTATGATGAGGATTTCTTTACAGATAACTGAAAATAGCCTTCCCTTATGGGAAGGCTATTTTTTTATGCTTTATCGTGTTCGTGTCAAGTCAGGCCAAAAAATCATTTTTAAATTACAGCGTCATTGCCATTCCGCTATCAAGCATAAATAAAATTTTACTGATAACAGGTTTTTTGAATATTTTTTCCGCTGCATATTTATAGCAGTCAAGCTGAACGCGATACTTCTCCACCG
>JAGBXV010000092.1 GCA_017629115.1 Clostridia bacterium
GCGTAATCGCCAAGGGATACTTTTTTCTCAGCTTCTTTTTTGTCCTTAGCGCCGATGTCGATATAGAGGTCTTCAATCTCCATACCCTTACCGCGCTCTCCTTTTTTCTGCAGGTGGATTGCTTTAGCACCAATTACGCCGTTTAAAGCTTTATCACCTACAAGGACTTTCTTTGAAACAAGCACCGATGTATCAATTCCGCCAAGTGTATCAAATTTTAAAAATCCTTCGTCTGTTATTTTAGTAACAAAAAGCGCCACCTCGTCCATATGAGCGCAGACCATTACCTTTTTAGGGTTTTCTTTACCGCATCTGTTCACGGCAATTAAGTTGCCGATGTTGTCACGGTAGATTTCATCGCATTTGTCTTTAATTTTTTCAAATATATACTCGCGCACGGGAGCTTCATACCCCGGAACGCCGCGTAGCTGGGTTAGTTCTTTAAGGTACATAGCGAAAACTCCTCCGTGTTTAAATTAAGTAGTGTATTTGCAATAAGCTTTGCTGTTGCCTCTACATCTTTCATAGACAATGTTTCTACCGTTGTGTGCATATAGCGAAGGGGTATGGAAAGTAAGAGAGTTGCAACGCCAAGTCGGGTTGTCTGCACTACCCATGCATCAGTTCCTGTGTGCCCGCTTTCCGCTTCAACTGAGTATTTTATATTGTTTTCTTCAGCAGTTTTCTTGGCTATATCAAACATTCTTCTGTCGATATTCGGGCCACAGGTAATTACTGTTCCTGTTCCTAATTTAAATGTAGTAGCACTTCCGCTATCAGGCGTAGTGCCATGGCAGACATCTACAACTATAGCGCAAATCGGGTCTGCTCCATAGCCTCCCGTAACAGCACCACGAAGTCCTACTTCTTCCTGAACAGCGCACACTACAACCAAATTGAATGGGAGTTTTTTTCCTTTTAATTCGCTAAGCGCCATTAAAAGTGATATTACTCCTGCTCTATCGTCAAAATACTTACCGGATAGCTTTTTGTCCAAAAGCTTTACTGCGTCTGTTTTAAAATAAATCATATCACCAGGTGTAACAAGTTCCTTAACCTCATCGTGGGTCAAGCCTACATCCACAGCCATATTTTCTATTTTCGCGCCTGCATTTCTTTCACCTGCCGCCATTAAATGGGGTGCACCCGCTGCTATAATTCCATAAAGCTCACGCTTACCGCAAACAACCACTTCTGCTGCAGGCAAAATTCTTGGGTCTACACCGCCTATGGTAACAAAGGTAATGTAGCCTCGCTCATCAATATCCTTTACCATAAGACCGATGCCGTCGGTGTGAGCTTCAATCATCACGGTAGGGGCATTTTTGTCCTCTGCATAGATGTAGCCAATAATATTGCCTGAAATATCTTTATTAACTTCGTCACAGTATTTTTTAAGGAGTTTTTCTATAACAGGGGTAACTGTATACTCAAAACCAGAAATACCACCTGCGTTTGATAACTCCATAAGGTTTTTTATCATAATTTGTTTACCAATTCTTTGAAAAGGTTTCCTCTTTCTTCAAAATTATTAAACATATCAAAGCTCGTGCTTGCAGAAGAAAGCAATACAACATCACCGCAATCCGCACTCTCTTTCGCCTTAGCTACAGCTTCTTCATAAGTATTTACAAAAAATGTAGGAATTATAGCACCTGACTTTTTAACAGCCTCGTCTATGACCTTTGAGGTTGCACCGATAAGTATCAATGTTTTAACATGTTCCTTGACGGGCGCGCCAACTTCATCGTAGGGAATTCCTTTATCTTTACCGCCTGCAATAAGCACAACAGGCTCTTTGAATGTATTTAAAGTATTTGCCGTACGGTTTGGGGATGAGTCAATAGAACTGTTGTAATATCTAACTCCGTCAAGCTCACGCACCAGCTCTATTCTGTGAGGCACGCCGCCAAAATCCCTGGCCACTTTATTTATTACATTTTTATCCACAAGGTCATGCACTGCGGCGATTGCCGTCATATAGTTTTCAACATTGTGGTTACCGGGGATTTTTATATCCTTTTTGTTCAGTATTTCTTCGTCGCCGTAGCATATAAAGTCACCTTTTAAGTGAACAAGCGCATCTTGTTTTGAAGAAAAACTCCGCCATTCGCCACGGGCTTGCTCACCAATTTTTCTTGCCTCTTCGTTACCTATGTTCGCAACTAAAATATCAGTAGTTGACTGATAGAGCATAATATTTTTCTTGGCATCAATATATTCGGCATAATCTGTGTGCCAATCAAGGTGATTGGGAGTAATGTTTGTGATTACTGCTATGTGAGGACTTTTTTTCATTGTGTGGAGCTGGAAACTTGAAAGCTCTAAAACCACATAGTCGCTATTCTTCATTTCCTCCGCTTTTGTCATTAAAGGTGTTCCAATATTGCCACCTACATAGGTGTTGTAGCCAGCCTCACTAAGCATTGTATAAATCAATGTTGTGGTTGTGGTTTTGCCGTCACTGCCCGTTACTGCAATGATGTTGGCAGGACAGATTTCAAAGAAAACCTCCATTTCGGATGTAATGATACTTCCCTGCTCACGAGCTTTTACTATTGCAGGGTGGTCACACCTCATACCGGGTGTTTTAAAAATTACATCCCCTGATAAGTTATCCATATAATTATCGCCAAGCACGAGTGTAACGCCCAAAGCTTTAAGCTCATTAGCTATATCACCAAGCTGTTTTTCTGTTTTTTTATCATAAGCGCATACCTTAGCTCCTAACGAAACAAGGTACGAAATCAGTGGACGATTACTGATACCGATACCAATAACCGACACATTTTTTCCTTTTATAAATTCCTTGAATTTTGCGACTTTCATAAAGTAACGCTCCTAATCTATAAAACAATACAGTCTGTATTAGTTTATACAGACCGTATTGTTTAAATTCTTTAATTACATTTTAGCGTATTTTTTAAATTCTTCAAAAGCCTTATCCCAAGCCTCGGTATCCTTGGGTTCGTATGTATTGATGGGGAAAGAATTTTTAATGATACGGCGTGCATCAGTCAAATCCTTTACCTTGCCCAAAGCCATAAGCTGAACAGCAGCGTTACCAGTACTGGTTGCTTCGATAGGACCGGCAAGTACTTTCTTACCTGTTGCAGATGCTGTGAAATTACAGAGCATCTTATCCTGAATACCGCCACCTAACATATGAACAGCCTGCAGAGGTTCGCCGATAATATCTTCCATAGCTTCTGTTACCATACGGAACTTAAACGCCAAGCTCTGTTCAATACAGCAGATGATTTCACCTACTGTCTGAGGCACATACTGACCTGTGCGAGCACAGTAGTCACGGATTTTCTGAGGCATATTGCCGGGTGTTGCAAAATCCATATAGTCAGGGTCAATAAAGCACTTGAATGGCTCTGCCTGCATACCCATTTCAACAAGTTCACCAAAGGAATATTCCTTACCTTCTCTTGCCCACTGGCGACGGCTTTCCTGAATAATCCAAAGACCCATAATATTCTTTAAGAATCGGATTTTACCGCATACGCCACCTTCGTTTGTGAAGTTGTAGCCGTAGGTAATATCACTTACATTGGGAGTGTCAAGTTCTGCACCCATAAGCGCCCATGTACCTGTTGAGATATATGCATATTTATAATCCTCTGTTACAGGAACGCTGGCGATAGCCGAAGCTGTATCGTGTGAGCCAACTGCAATAACGGGGATTTTAGGACAACCAAGCTCTTCGCAAAGATTGTCAGAAATCATACCAACTACTTCACCGGGCATAATGATGTCACAGAAAATATCTGTGGGGATGCCTGCTTTTTCCATAAGCTCTTTGTCCCAAGTTTTGGAATGAACTTCCAAAAGCTGTGATGTAGACGCAATTGAATACTCATTCTTCATAACACCTGTTAAAAGGTAGTTGAAGATGTCAGGAATAAAGAGCATCTTGTCTGCAATAGGAAGAATGGGATCGTTTTCTTTCTTCATTGCCATGAACTGGAACAATGTATTAAAGAAGTTGAACTGGATACCTGTCCTGTCAAAAATATACTTTTTGCCGATTACACTATCCGCATATTCAATCATACCGTCTGTTCTTGTGTCACGGTAGTGGTAGGGATTACCAAGCATCTTTCCATTTTTATCAAAAAGACCAAAGTCAACGCCCCAGGTATCGATACCGATAGCCTGAATGTCCTTATGACCTGCTAAAACAGTCTTATTGATACCCTGCTTGATTTCAAAGAAAAGTCTTAAAACATCCCAGTGAAAGCTATTGCCTATCATTACGGGGTCATTTGAAAATCTGTGCATTTCTTCGATAGAGAGTTTTTCTCCATCAAATGTAAAAAGCATTGCCCTGCCGCTTGACGCACCAAAGTCAAACGCTAAAACCTTTGTAATTTCTGCCATTATCTCCACTCCTTGTGATAACTTTTTTGTTTTCTTCCTTATTTTAACATACGCGCATAAATTATTCAAGTGTTTCTGTGTGAATTATATCAAAAATATTACAAATGCTACAAAATTGTTAAAAAAGTTTTAAAAAGTCTTGACAAATTGTAAAACCTTGTGTATAATGGCACTGTTGAATAAAGGCAAAGGTTTTGTGTTTTTTGAATTTTTGCCGAAATTCGGAGGTTAATAATGAAAAAAATGACTAAGATAATCTGGGCAATGTGCTTAGCATTTATGATGCTTTTAAGCTCAACTGTTGCGACATTTGCCGTTACATATCCTTGCACAGGTTATTCGACAGGAGACAGCGTTAATGTTCGTTCAGGTCCTGCCACATCTTATGAATCTTACGGCAAGATTAACTACTCTGAACCCGTTACTGTTACATCTCTTGCGGACGGATGGTACAAAATAAGCTATCCTCCGGCAGAATCAGGCGTTGCTTATATTTCAGCAGATTATATAAGCTTGACAGTGCCAGCACCCAGAGCTAACGCTCCTATTTCATACGGCACTACTTCTTCACTTTCAGCAGGTGAAAGAGTTGTGCAGATTGCAGAACAGTTTTTAGGTCTTCCTTATGTGTACGGTGGTTCTACACCTGCAGGATTCGACTGTTCGGGATTTACATCTTATGTATTCAAACAGTTAGGCTATAGCCTGTATCGTTCATCATATCAGCAGATTGATAATGGTGTTCCGGTTAGCAAAAGCGAGCTTCAGCCCGGCGACTTGCTTCTCTTCAAAAGACAGGGAGCATCAAGAATCCACCATGTAGGTATCTATGTTGGTGACGGTATGATGATTCACTCACCCCAGACAGGTGATGTTATCAAATATGCAAGCATCGTTTCAGGTTACTACAATAACTGTTACTATGCAGCAAGAAGAATTGTAAGATAAAAAAATTAAAGCCACGGTTTAGTGGCTTTATTTTTTTTGACTTTTTTCAAAAAAAGTCTTTATTTTTCCTTTAAAATGGTGTATAATGTTAAAGTTAGTAGATTTATGCTTACAATTCAGAGGGATTTTCCCCGTTTACTTAAAGGAGAGGCCTATGACCAGAAAAGAAGCAAGAGAAAATTGTTTTAAACTCCTATTTGAATATGAAGTGCAAAAAATTACAGCTACGGAAGCTTTAGAGTTATTTTACGAGCTTACTGAGGATGTTGAGGGACAGTCTGACTACATCGACAGAACTGTAAAAACTACAATTGACAATGTTGAAAAAATTGACGCAATCATTGAAGAATACTCCAAAGGCTGGAAGGTTTCACGATTAGCTAAAGTTACTTTAGCAGTTCTTCGTGTGGGTATTTGCGAGCTTTTATATATGGATGACATTGCCGACAGCATCGCTATTAACGAGGCAGTTGAAATTGCAAAAATATACAACGACGAGAAAGCCGGCAAGTTTGTAAACGGCATCCTCTCCTCTGTTTTTAAATCGAAAGAACAGTAATTATGAACAAAGAAATTCTTACGGTTTCAGTTTCCCAACTCAACAATTACATAAAAAGAGTTTTGGACGCCAACTCCTACCTTGCAGATATTAAAGTCACAGGTGAGCTTTCCAATTTTAAGTTTCACTCATCGGGCCATATATATGCAAGTCTTAAAGACGAGGGCGGAGTTATAAAACTCGTTATGTTTCGTTCCGCTGCACAGTATCTTAAATTCCGACCTGAAGACGGTATGAAGGTTATTGTCAGGGGCAGGATTTCTGTTTACGAGCAGGGCGGCATTTACCAGATTTATGCAGAATCAATTGAGCCTGACGGCGAAGGTTCGTTGTATGCAGCATTTGAAAAGCTAAAGGCAAAGCTTTTAGACAAAGGAATGTTTGACGAAATACACAAAAAGCCCATTCCCCGCTACCCTGCACACATTGGCGTAGTTACAGCTCAGGGTGGTGCTGCACTGCAGGATATATTAAACATCACCTCTCGCCGTTATCCTTTGGCTGAGATTGTGCTTTTCCCTGTAAGCGTTCAGGGCGTATCTGCTGCCGGAGAAATTGCAAACGCTATAAAATATATGAACAAAACCCACGCCTGCGATGTCATAATTTGCGGTCGCGGCGGTGGCTCTATAGAAGATTTATGGGCATTTAACGAAGAAGTTGTAGCTAATGCTATATTCGATTCCCAAATCCCCATAGTTTCCGCAGTAGGTCACGAAACTGACTTTACTATAGCCGACTTTGTGGCAGACCTACGGGCTCCTACCCCATCTGCTGCGGCAGAGCTTGTGTGCCCATCAGGAGCGGAATTACTCGATTCTTTAAAAAATACCGAATCAAAACTTAAGTTTTTACTTAAGAGCAATTTGGAAATACACAAAAGCAAGCTTGAGCGTCTGTCTTCGTCTTATGTCTTTACCAGATTTACCGATGTTTTAGACTCACGCAGACAGAGAGTGGATACTCTTATTAACGATGCTTTGGTTTCTTTTAAAGATGTTATTTCAAAAAACCAACATATTTTAATTAAAAATGTGGCAAAGCTCGATGCTTTAAGTCCTTTGAAGGTACTTTCACGAGGTTATTCCCTTGCCACAGATACTGAGGGGAATGTAATTTCCTCAGTTAAAGATGCTAAATCCGGCGAAGATTTTTCGCTTAAATTCCACGACGGAAATAAAAAATGCCAGTTTTTATAAGGAGGGCGGTCAAAATTGAATATCCCTAACATTCTTACAGTTTTCAGACTGTGCCTGATTCCGGTGTATATTGCTGTGTTTGCCACAGAAGGCAGCACAAAGGAACTTTCCGCTATTATATTTATAGCCGCAAGCGTCACCGATGTTTTAGACGGCTACATAGCACGAAAGTACAATATGACAACCTGGGTGGGACAGCTGCTTGACCCCCTTGCAGACAAGCTTATGCAGCTTACTGTGGTCATATCTTTGATGATTGCAAAAATATTGCCCATATGGTTTGTTGCAATTTTAGCAGTTAAGGAATGTCTGATGATTGCAGGAGGCATATTCCTCTATTCTAAAAAAACTTATGTGAAGTCAAATATTTTAGGCAAGATGAATACCGTTATTTTGTTCCTTGCTATGGTTATAATACTCTTTGCCCACACAAGCGATTTAACAAAGCTTATTGTGTTGAGTATTTCAGCAGCATTTAACCTTATAACAATTGCCTCATATCTTTACATTTACTTTATAAAAAAAGACGCTGCTACAAGTGTCACTTCACAAAACAATGACGGAGGTTTAAGCAAATGAGCCTGTATGAAATAACAGCCTTGGTGCTTTTGGCAGTTGGCGCAATTATCAATTTTTTAGTACCGCCAATTCTCAAGAAAAAATCACCCCAGGAAGAAAATCTTAATAACAAGATTTACATCATAAAATCAATCGGTCTGGTATTAGTTATAGCAGGCTGTATCACATTCTTTTTGTTAGGAGGAAAATTCGGTGTCTGAGCAGATAAACAAAACTTATAATCCTAAAGAGGTTGAAGACAGACTCTATAACCGCTGGGTTGAAAACGGTTACTTCACTCCAAAGGCAGATAGCAGTAAAGAGCCTTTTACTATCGTTATCCCGCCCCCGAATGTAACAGGTCAGCTCCATATGGGTCACGCACTTGACGAAACTCTGCAGGATATTTTGATAAGATACAAGCGTATGGCAGGCTTTAATGCCCTTTGGGTACCCGGGACCGACCACGCAGGTATTGCAACTCAGGTAAAGGTTGAAGAAGTATTAAGAAAAGAAGAAGGTCTTTCTCGCTACGATTTAGGTCGCGAGAAGTTTGTTGAGCGTGTATGGGACTGGAAAAAGCTCTACGGCTCAAGAATTATCAACCAGTTAAAGAAACTCGGTAGCTCATGTGACTGGACAAGAGAGCGCTTTACAATGGACGAAACACTCTCAAAGGCTGTTCGTGAGGTATTTGTTTCATTATATGAAAAGGAACTTATCTATCAGGGTAACAGAATTATCAACTGGTGTCCTAAGTGTATTACAGCACTTTCTGACGCTGAAGTTGAATATGCAGAACAGGCAGGCCATTTCTGGCATATTAAGTATCCCATAAAGGATTCTGACGGATTCGTTGAAATTGCTACAACAAGACCTGAAACAATGCTTGGTGATACTGCTGTTGCAGTTCATCCCGATGATGAAAGATACAAGGATTTAGTAGGCAAAATGCTTATTCTCCCCCTTGTTGGCAGAGAGATTCCCGTTGTTGCTGATGAGTATGTTGACAAAGACTTTGGTACAGGTTGCGTAAAAATCACACCTGCACACGACCCCAACGACTTTGAGGTTGGTAAGCGTCACAACTTAGAGGTAATCAAAGTATTAAACGATGATGCAACTGTTAACTCATACGGCGGAAAATACGAAGGTTTAGACCGTTATGAAGCAAGAAAGCAGATGGTGAAAGACCTGGAAGAACAGGGCTATTTAGTTAAGGTGAAAGACCATACACACAATGTTGGTCAGTGTTACCGTTGCGGAACAACTGTTGAGCCTATCACATCAAAGCAGTGGTTTGTAAAGATGCAGCCCTTAGCTGAAAAAGCATTAGAAGTTGTTAAAGACGGTACAGTTAAATTTGTTCCCGACAGATTCTCAAAAACATACATCAACTGGATGGAAAATGTACACGATTGGTGTATTTCCCGTCAGTTGTGGTGGGGACACAGAATCCCCGCATTCTATTGTGAGGCTTGCGGCGAAACAACTGTTTCAAGAGAAGACATTACAACATGTCCCAAGTGTGGCGGCAAGGTCCGCCAGGACGAGGATGTTTTGGACACATGGTTCTCATCAGCTCTTTGGCCTTTCTCAACATTAGGCTGGCCTGAAAAGACAGAAGACTTACAGTACTTCTACCCCACAAGCGTGCTTGTTACAGGTTATGACATTATCTTCTTCTGGGTAGCAAGAATGATATTCTCTGCTATGGAACACATGAACAAAGAACCCTTCAAGTATGTACTTATCCACGGTCTTGTTCGTGATGCTCAGGGCAGAAAGATGTCAAAATCTTTAGGCAACGGCGTTGACCCCTTGGAAGTTATCGAAGAATTTGGTGCAGATGCTCTCCGCTTTACACTTGCTACAGGTAACTCACCCGGTAACGATATGCGTTACTCTGTTGAAAAGGTTACAGCAAGCAGAAACTTTGCAAACAAAATCTGGAATGCTTCAAGATTTGTTCAGATGAACTTATCTATTTCAGAGCTTA
>JAGBXV010000093.1 GCA_017629115.1 Clostridia bacterium
CCGAAGCCTCACTCATAGAATCCTGCTCAACAACCTGCGCTCCGTCCTCATACTGTTTAATGCATACCGCCGCAAATTCAAAGGGCTTGTCCGTATCGCATCTGACCAAATAGCAGGGCAAAAACTGAGCATCACGCACATTTTTAAACAACTCAAAACAAACTGCCGCAAGGTCTAAAAGCTTAGAATAATCAAGCTCCTCCATATAAACATCGTGAGTGCCAAATGCACGATACACAACTTCCCTTGAAAGCAAAGGACTTATTCCCGAAAAGGCATTCATGACTGCCTTGTCAGCACGGTCTACGCCTGCCTTTAAAACATCTACTATTTCATTCAAACTTACCGTAAGAGGATTTAACTTTCCCTGACTTGGGGGATATTCATAAATCATCCCGGGCAAAACCTGCCGCACAGAGCTTACCGAAAAATCAATGTGCTTTATAGCATCAATTATTTTGCCTGTTTCATCAACTAAAATTATATTTGAATGCCTGCCCATTATTTCTGCGATTAGGTACTTCTCACAGGGGTCACCAAACTCATTGGTTCCTTCAAAAACAAGCTTTACAATTCTTTCAAAATCAGGCTGTAGTGCCTCACGGAATTTAGCACCACCCAGATGTTTTCTCAAAAGCATACAAAAAAGAGGCGCAACCTCAGGGCTTTTTTTCCTGTCTGCGGTTAAGCACACACGCGCAACCTGACTGTTTGCGGTAAGCCTTAATTTTTTACCTCCGCCTGCTCCGCCATAAAACGAAATAAGCAGCTCATCAGCCTCTGTCTGCTGAATTTTGTCAACACGCGAGCCACAAAGTTCTGTATTCAGTTCATGAACAACTGCAGCAATACTCACGCCGTCCATTGCCATTTATTTCACACCCTTGCCTAATACCTTTGTTATATATGATTTTGGTGCTAATCTTTTCTCAAAACGCTTAATAACAAAAAAGCTTGCAAAAAAAGCTACCACCCAAATAAATACTGTTAAAATACTGCCAAGACCAAAACAATACGCTACCACTGCCGCTATAATTGCCACCAACACCGGCAACATATACAAAACAACAGCCGCTTTAATTACTGCACCACTATCCGATTGGATTTTTACCATATCGCCTATACCAGCTCCAACGGTATTTTGCACAACAGCAGTAGCAGTTGTGGTTTCACAGCCTCCGTGGCAATTAGCACAGTTCTCCCCGCAGGCAGACGCTCTTTTAACCCCGACGACAGCTTTATCTTTATCTACTGATATGACCGTTCCTATTATATCCATTTACATTTCCTCTGAAAACTTAATGATTTTTTTCAGCCTGTGGTTTACACCGGATTTTGAAATTGGCGGATTAACCAAATCCCCCAACTCCTTTAAGTTTGCATCAGGATTTTCAAGTCTTAAGCGCGCCATTTCCTCCAAAACCGGCGGCAACGCTCCAAGCCCCATCTTTGATTTTATCTTGTTAATTGCAGACAACTGCTCAGCAGCCGCCGCAACTGATTTGTTAATGTTTGCAATGTCGCAGTTCGCACGGCGTGTAACTTTGTTCTTCATATCGTTAAAAATCTTTACATTGCACAGCTCAAACATAGAATCTGTTGCACCAAAAAGCCCCAAAATATCACAAATCACATCACTTTGCTTAATGTACGATACATACTCAGACTTTCTCGTAACTGATTTAGGTTCAAAACCAATGTCTGCCATAATTTCTGACAAATTGCGACTTAAATCCCTGTAGTGAGTTTTGATTTCAAAATGATAGCCGTTTTTTGGAGTTTTTACATAACCTCCACCCAAAAACGCCCCCGACACAAAAGACGCCTTACAGCACTCATCGTGCACAACAAAAGGGTCTGCCAAAAACTTCACCACACCGTTTTGCATAAAACCAAGCTCTGTAAGTACCCTTGACAGATTTTCGATAATGTCAACAGAATATATTTTTCCCGTTTTCTCAATATCAGGTTCTATATCAAAAAGTTCTGCCGCCAACGCCACTATGCGTTGAGCAATAATTTCGCTTTCCGTGCGCATACGCAAGATTTTTTTCCCTCTTTCGTTAATATACGCACCACAAAACCCAGCAATACCTGCAAGATGTGCTCTCACACAACAACGGCTTGAGGGAAACTCATTGCATAATTCATTTTTTACATCCATAGTAAATGACATAACTCTACCTCTATTTTGTGTCGTACCAGCTGCGACCAACCTTCATATCCACCTTAAGTGGTACTTTTAGCTGTGCTGCTTTTTCCATTTCTTCACGCATAATCAGGCAAACCTTGTCCACCTCACCGCCAGGTGCTTCTATAATTAGTTCGTCGTGCACCTGAAGTATAAGCTTTGATGTAAGATTTTCTGCCTTCAGCCTTTTATAAACATTAATCATAGCAAGCTTTATAATATCTGCCGCCGTTCCCTGAACGGGGGTATTTAACGCCACACGCTCACCAAAGGCGCGGGTCTGGAAATTACTTGCCTTAATTTCGGGAATATCACGGCGACGCCCAAACATTGTGGTTACATATCCGTTTTCCTTGGCAAAGTCCACAGTGTCTTTCATATACTTCTGCACATTGGGATAACTTCCAAGATAATCTTCAATATATTCTTTAGCTTTTTTAACTGAGATGTGCAAATCCTGTGAAAGAGAAAACTCTCCCATACCGTACACAAGACCAAAATTTATAGCCTTTGCCGCACTTCGCTGCTCTTGTGTTACTTCATCTTTATTCACGCCAAAAACCTTTGCCGCCGTGGCAGAATGTATATCGTAATCTGAACGAAACGCCTCTATCATATGCTCATCATCTGCAATGTGCGCCAGTACTCTTAACTCAATCTGGGAGTAATCCGCATCAACCAACACATTGTCGTCCCTTGATGCAATAAACATTTTACGCATTTCGCGACCCAATTCAGTTCTTACGGGAATATTCTGAAGATTTGGCTCAGTTGAGCTTATTCTGCCCGTTACAGTTACTGTTTGATTAAAGCTGGAGTGGATTTTTCCGTCGTCTGCAATGGCAGGAATAAGTCCGTCAACATAGGTTGAATTAAGCTTTGCTATTTTTCTGTATTCTAAGATTTTTTCCACAATCGGATGCGCCCACTTAAGCTTTTCTAAAACCTCCGCATTAGTGGAGTATCCGCTTTTTGTCTTTTTAACCGCCTTTAATTCAAGCTCCTCAAAAAGCACCGTCGCCAACTGCTTCGGTGAATTTATATTAAATTCGTGACCTGCAAACGAGTAAATTTCATCAGTCAGCTTTTTTTGTTCTGCTTTTAACTTCACACCGAATTCCTTGAGCTTATCTATATCTACCGCTATGCCCTCTTGCTCCATAGTTGCAAGCACATAAACCAAGGGCATTTCTATTGTCTTAAAAAGCTCAAAGCTTTCACGCTTTTCCATAATTTCTTTTTCGTACTGGGAAAGCTTAAAAACAGCAACGGCATACGCACAAATATCCGTTTCATTTCCACCGTCAAGGATTGCATCAAGGGATAGCTGGTCGCCCTCTGCTGCAGTTTCACTGAGTAACACCCCAAGGTAATCTGCGCATAACCCTTCTATGTCATAGCTTTTTCTTGAAGGTTCAATCAGATACGCACCGATTTGGGTATCAAAGTCCACATTTTTTACTTCAATCCCAAGCTTTGCCATATCCGCAATAAATTCTTTAAGACCGTGGGTACGCTTTTTGGTATCACTTTCCAAAAACGATTTTATGACTTCTTTGTTTTCAGAAAATTTTGCAAAATACGCTTCTTTATCCCTTGCGCAAAAAGCAAACTTTTCGCTCATTTTATCGTAATAAAAGCTCACATCATTCTGTGCAAAAACTTCACATAACTTGTCCTGTGTGGCCTTTAAATACTCAGCCACAAAGCCTTCACTTTTTTCCTTTGCCACTTCCCCCGAAAGTCCCATTTTCTTAATAAAAGACTTAAATTCAAGCATAGATAAAATCTCATATAAAGCCGCCTCATTATAAGGCAAAACCTTAGTTTTTTCTATATCAATTTCAATTGGAACATTTCTGTCAATAGTAGCCAGGACCTTACTCATAAAGCAATCGTCTTTGCTATCTTCAAGCTTTGTGCGCATCGACTTTGTAATTGAGCTATCTGCAATATTTTCATACACTCCCTCAATGGAATGAAAGGTAGAAATTAAAGCTGTTGCACCTTTTTCACCTATTCCCTTAACACCGGGAATGTTGTCGGAGCTGTCCCCCATAATCGCCTTTAAATCTATAAATTCAGTCGGCGTCACGCCGTACTTTTCAAAAACCTTATCATCATCATAAACTGTGGTTTCGGTGTTGCCCATTTTGGTAATCACCAGATGAATGTGTGTTTTTTTAGACGCCAACTGCAAATCATCGCGGTCACCTGTTAAAACACAACACTGTATATCCTGTTCTTCACACACACGACTTACTGTTCCGATAATGTCATCAGCCTCGTACCCTGCAAGCTCCAAAATCGGCACATTCATAGCGCCAAGCACATCTTTTAAAACAGGTATCTGCTCTCTTAATTCATCAGGCATTTTGTGACGGGTTGCCTTGTAGCCGTCATACATCTTATGACGAAATGTAGGAGCCGACACATCAAAAGCCGCCGCAATGTAGTCGGGCTTGATTTCGTCAAAATATTTAAAGAAAATATTCAAAAAACCAAAAATCGCATTGGTATTAAGCCCGTCCTTGTTAGTCAGAGGGCGCACCGCATAAAATCCTCGGTTTACTATGCTGTTTGCATCTAAAATCAAAAGCTTTTTCATGTCTTTCTCCTAATAAAGAAAATCGTAAATTTTAGTGTTTCTCATTACTTTTTTTACATATTTTGCAGTCTCACCAAAGGGTATCTTATCAAGATTTTTGCCGTCCTTTGAGTACATTTCATTCCCAAGCCATTTATCCACATTTGCCTGCCCTGCGTTGTAGGCGGCAACGGCGCACCTTACATTGTTTCCATATAAATCCAAAAGATACGAAAGATAAAAACACCCTATTTCAATATTTATTTCGGGGTTATACAGGCTCTCTTTGGTGTAATTATCAAGACCTATTTTTTCTGCCGCCCATTCTCCCGTGGAATCCATTATCTGCATAAGACCCACAGCACCTTTTTTAGATACGGCCGACTCGTCAAAATTGCTTTCCGCCTTTATAACGGCATAAACTAATTCGTCTTCAACGCCGTACATTTGAGCATACTTTTCTACTGTCAGCTTGTGTTCCGTGGGATAAAAGATGCACGCCACTCCCAAAATTCCCACAACCACCGCCACAATGGCAATAAGTATTACAAATAACTTTAATATTTTTTTCAAACTAACTCCCTTTTATTATCCGCCCGATTTCTTTCTCATCAACGCCATTGTTGTTGTAAATTACAAAGTCGCAATTTTCAATATAAAAGCTGTCACTTTTCTGGGCATTTATTCGCATCAGCGCTTCCTTTTCTGTCAGATTATCCCGCGCCATAATGCGCTCAAGCCTTACATCTTTGTCCGCAATAACCGCAACGGTTACATCGCACATAGAAGAAAGCCCGCTTTCAATTAAAGCTATAGCGTCAATAACAAAAAATTCTGCCTCGCATTGCACAATAGCCTTTTTTATTTCCTCAATAACATATTTATGCACAATCGTATTTAATTTATGTAATTCTTCCTTATTGGAAAACACGATTTTGGCAAGGGACTTTCTGTCTAAAACACCGCCCGACACAACATCCCACTCAGCCGCAATTTCTAAAAGAGCAGGGCTTTTTGGTTCAACAACTTTGCGTGCCACAACATCGGCATCAACTACATGCGCGCCGTAGCTTTCCATTATTTTAGTTATTGTTGTTTTTCCGCCGCCTGTACCGCCGGTTACACCAATAATCTTCATCACTATTCCCTCTCAAACGAGCCCGAAAGCCGTGATGCGCATTTTAAATGGGCATCCTTCGCCACTTTCCATTCGCCCTTGTCACTTCTGTAATCAAACTGCTTAGTAAAGCCGTGCACCTCATTCTGCTCATTTTGCAAAACCTTCATCTGCAAATCATAAAGTTCACGGGCAAAAATATCTCTTTTACCACCCGAAACATTATCTAAGGCAACGAGCAACTTTGCAAAATGGTGCATACAAACACCACGACTTTCTAAAAAGCGCGCTCTAAAATCTTCCTCTTTATTGTAGAGATACCAGAATGTGTTTGTAAACTTTTCCATTGTTTTTTCAATGCGCTCGCATACAAGGCAAGTACTGTCAATCCCTGACACCACCTCAGAAAGCTTCTCGGCAGGGGATTTTTCTTTTTTGAAAATTCCGCCTTTTGAGGTCATATCAACACTCTCAAGCTTTTTTATAACCTCAGCACAATGAGTATCTAAAACAAGTGCTAAAGGAAGTGCCTTTTTCGCCCTTGCCATCATTCCGATATGATGACGGCAATAACCTTTTTCGTTGGAAAGTATACGAAAATCAGGCTCCATCATAGCGGCACCCAAAGCGTACTCAATTTGCTCACGCTCAAGCTTGTCCTCAAGATAACAAAACATACAGTCGCAACGGCTATCCAGCGCCTCTGTCAATGGAATGGTATAAATCGATTCAACCATTTTCTTCTCCTATAATAACGAAATCTGCTCTCCTGCCAAATCGTCTTCTTTTAAATATGCACCACGGGCAGGAATGTTCTTTGTTCTGTAATAATCAAAATCAGTAAATGCCACCTCTTCAAGGGTGCAGATTTTTTTCAGTGTGCTTCCCTTTTTGGGTGTAAGCACCGCCACACCCTGTGTACTTCTTGTGGATTTTTCGGCAATTTTAGCGGTATTGAATATCAGTACCTTGTTGATGCTTGAAAAAGCCACAAGCTCGCAATCCTCACGAATGTACCTCATATCAGTCAAACGCACCTTGTCAGAATATGCACCCATAAGCTTTTTACGGTTTGTTTTCGTTTCGTAGCTTGACATAGGAACTTTTGCAATTTTACCGTTTTCAAAAGCAAATAACATATAACCCTTGTAGTCAGATGTCACAACCATATAAAGAATGCTTTCGCCCTCGTCAAGGCCTAAAATATTTGCAAGATACTCACCCAAATCACTTGCCTTGCAGGTGGGAATATCATTGATACGCATCTTATATACATTTGACTTGTCGCTAAAGAACAGCGCATCGTCACGATTACTACACTCAACCTCGCAAACTAACCTGTCGTCTTCCTTAAACTTCTGTACATTGCTTGCACGAAGCGACGCTAAGGTTATCTTTTTCACATAGTTCTGCTCGGTAAAGTACATTCTTACTGTATAATCCTCCACCGTTTCTTCCAGCTTAACTTCCTCAATGTCAGAAGCCGCAATTATCTGTGTTTTTCTGGGAGTGCCGTACTTTTTAGAAATCTCGGTGAGCTCTTTTATTATAACCTTCTTAATAGCAAGATTACTGGACAAAGTCTTACTTATCTCAGCGATTTCAGCCTTTAAGTCAGTAATATCTGCAAGACGCTTTAAAATATGCTCTTTATTTAAGTTGCGCAACTTGATTTCTGCCACAAATTCTGCCTGAATCATATCGATTCCAAAGCCCTCCATAAGGTTAGGCACAACCATTGCATCTTCTTCTGTGTTTCTTATTATTGCAATAGCTTTGTCAACATCAAGCAGAATTTTTTCAAGACCAAGTAAAAGGTGCAACCTGTGATTTTTCTTATCAAGCTCAAAGTTAAGACTTCTCTTTACGCAATCCATACGGAATGCCGTCCACTCTGATAGTATCTCACGAATACCCATTACCTTGGGACTGCCGTTAACTAAAATGTTAAAGTTACAGCCAAAGGAATCCTCCAGAGGTGTTTGCTTGTAAAGCTTTGCCATAAGCTTTTCTGTATCTGTGCCACGCTTTAAATCTATGGTAATTTTTAAACCCTTTTTGTCCGTTTCGTCACGGATATCGGCAATTTCCTTTGCTTTGCCCTGCTTTACAAGCTCAATTACTTTGTCGATAATCGCCTCAATTGTTGTAGAGTAAGGAATTTCCGTAATTTCTATGCAGTTGTTTTTCTTGTCGTAGTTGTAGGTTGCGCGCACCTTAACGCTGCCGCGACCCGTTTCAAAAATACTTTTTATTGCCGCTTCATCATAAATCAGCTGACCGCCTGTAGAAAAATCAGGCGCAGAAAGGTAAGGGAATAAATCCGCTTTGTCGTTTTTCAAATACTCAATTTCCGCAGCACAAACTTCAGCCAGATTGAAACTGCAGATGTTTGATGCCATACCAACGGCAATACCCATATTGGCATTAACCAAAATGTTGGGGTAGGTGGTAGGCAGGAGCGAAGGCTCTTTCATTGTGCCGTCGTAGTTATCCACCATATCAACAGTGTTAGAATCAATATCTTTAAATATTTCATTACAGATAGACGCAAGCTTTGCCTCGGTGTAACGGGAAGCAGCAAACGCCATATCACGAGACTGATGCATACCAAAATTTCCCTTTGACTCAACAAAAGGATGCAAAAGCGCTCCGTGGTCACGGGTTAAGCGCACCATAGTTTCGTATATCGCCATATCGCCGTGAGGGTTTAACTTCATTGTCTGACCTACTACATTGGCAGACTTAGTCTTTTCCCCCGATAAAAGTCCCATTTTATACATAGTGTAAAGGAGCTTTCTGTGAGAGGGCTTAAAACCGTCAATCTCAGGGATTGCTCTGGAAATTATAACACTCATAGCATAAGGCATATAGTTGGTTTCAAGCGCTTCTACCACGCTCTGGTCTGTAAAAAAACTATTCATTATATCAATACCTTTCAAAAGTATATTCACAAAATTTTCCTACTATATATTGTACCACAAACGAGCCTTTAATGCAAGTAAAACACTAAATAAAAAAGACACCTTGCGATGTCCTTTTTAATCAATCTAATTCCTTTTGCCCTGTATAAAGTTCATAATATCTTCCACCCAGTGCCACCAACTCATCGTGAGTACCACGCTCAATTATTTCGCCGTGTTCTAATACCATTATAGCATCGGCATTTCTAACGGTAGAAAGACGATGTGCAATGATAAATGTAGTTCTGTTTTGCATCAGCCTGTCAAGACCTCGTTCTATGTGTTTTTCCGTTCTGGTGTCAACAGAACTGGTTGCCTCGTCAAGAACGAGTATAGGTGCTTTGGAGAGAACTGCCCTTGCAATGTTCAAAAGCTGCCTTTGCCCCTGTGAAATATTAGCACCATCACCGCGGATAACCGTATTATAACCGTCTGACAAGCGCATTATAAATGAATGTGCCGAGGCAACACGCGCCGCCTCTATTACTTCTTCGTCAGTAGCATCAAGTCTGCCGTAACGGATATTCTCCATAACAGTTCCTGTAAAAAGGTGAGTGTCCTGTAAAACCATAGCGATATTCTTACGCAAAAATTCACGATTGTAATCAAATATATCAACGCCGTCAATGGTAATGCTGCCGCTGTTTATATCATAAAATCTGTTCAAAAGGTTTGTAACGGTAGTTTTTCCTGCACCTGTTGAGCCAACAAAGGCAATTTTCTGCCCAGCACGAGCCCAAAGTGACAAATCCTTCAATACGGCTTTGTGGGGCTTGTAACCAAAGGTAACATTGTGAAATTCCACATCACCGCGAATTTTTAAATTGTCAATTGCATTTTCACAATCGGGAGCCTCAGACTCTTTATCAATAACATCAAACACACGCTCTGCGCCAGCAAGCGCTGAAAATACTGTTGACATCTGCATTGAAATTTCATTTATAGGCTGTGAGAACTGCTTTGAATAAGTAGCAAACACAGTAAGACCGCCTATGTCAAAGCCTGTCAGCAACGCCAGCACACCACCAACGCCTGTTGTTACTGCATAGCACACCTGACTGATATTGCCCATTACAGGCCCCATAATGCCACCAAAGAACTGTGCTTTCATTTGTTTCTTTCGCAAATCGTCATTTAAAAGAGCAAACTCCGCCTCGCAGTCTTCTTCGTGAGAAAACGCTTTTACCACCTTTTGACCTGTTACAGTTTCTTCAATGTAGCCGTTTATAGCACCGAGTGCCGCTTGTTGCTCTTTGTAGTGTTTTCGGCTGAATTTACCTATTACACCTGCACCCTTTATAAATACAGGAATAAAGCAAATCGTTACCAACGACAACCACACATTGGTATAAATCATCATACCGAGAGTTCCCACTAACGACACAGCGCCCAAAATAATACTTGTAATCGATGTATCAAGCATCATTCCAACATTGTCAACATCGTTGGAAAAACGGCTCATAACTTCGCCCTTTGAGTTAGAGTCGTAGAATTTTACGGGAAGCTTCTGAACCTTTGTGAACAAGTCATTTCGAATGTCCTCAATAGCATTTCTTGATACTTTAAGCATAGCCCGCCTTTGGAGAAATTCTGCCACAACGCAAACCAAATAAATTCCCAAAAGTACCATAAGAATGTATAAAAATCCCGAAAGTTTGCCCTTGGCTATATAGTTGTTAATTATGGGACGCAGCATATACGAGCCTGCAATATTTGCCACCGAGCGAATTACAACGAGAAACAGCGCAATAATAAGCAGCGTTTTATGCTTACCAACATAACCTAATATTCGCTTTACCGCATCCATTGTCTTTTTTGGCTTTGCATCACCCATAGCATTGGCACGCGCTCTGGGGCCTCCGCCACCGGGACCACGCATCCCCGGGCCACCCATCTGCGGCACAGCTGCCCCGTACTTATTGTATTGCTTCTTTAAAGCTTCTAAATCTCTTGCTGACATTAATTATTCGCCTCCTTTTTTTCGTTCTGCGAATAATAAATCTCGCGGTATTCTTCACTTTTTTCCATAAGCTCAGCGTGAGTACCAATACCCACAACTTTGCCCTCGTCTAAAACCACAATTTTATCAGCATCACAGACAGAGGAAATTCTTTGCGCAATAATAATCTTAGTCATTCCCGAAAGCTTATTTGAAAAAGCGTCCTTAATTTTGCTTTCAGTAGCTGTATCTACTGCGCTTGTGCTGTCATCAAGAATTAAAATTTTAGGCTTTTTAACAAGTGCTCTTGCAATACAAAGTCTCTGCTTCTGACCGCCCGAAAGATTAAGACCACCCTGTTCAAGCTCGGTCTGATACCCTTCAGAAAATCCCTTTACAAAAGTATCCGCCTGCGCATAATCGCAAAATTCCTCTATCTCGTCAACATCGGCTTCGTCATTGCCCCAACGGATATTGTCATAAATTGTACCGGAAAAAAGTACATTTTTCTGCAATACCATACCAATACCCTCACGCAGATTTTTAAGGCTGTAATCGCGCACATCAATTCCGTCAACATATACCGAGCCTTCATCTGTATCGTAAAATCTCGGAATAAGTGACACAAGGGTAGTCTTTCCGCAACCGGTTGAGCCTATAATGCCAACCGTTTCTCCCGCTTCAATAGTAAAGCTGATATTATCTAAAACAGCATCTGTACTGTTCTTATAATAACGAAACGCCACATTTTTAAATTCAATTTTACCTTTTTCTATCTGCTTATCTTTGTTTGCCGCAGAATAATCGTTGATGTCGGGAACTTCGTCTAAAACCTCCGAAATTCTCTTAGCCGAAGCTAACGCTCGGGATGAGGTCATAAATATCATAACCACCATCATAAGTGACATTAAAATCTGGGTTACATATGTAATAAACGCGGTAAGATCACCAATGGCCATACCTCCTGCCACAACCTGATTTCCGCCAACCCATAAAACTAACACAGTAGTCACATTCATAAAAAGCATAACCATCGGATGCATAAATATCATAACCTGCAAAGCGCTTATTGCTGAATTTTTAAGCTCACGATTTGCAGTAAAAAACTTTTCTTTCTGATAATCCTCACGGACAAACGACTTTATAACGCGAACATTGGTCAGGTTTTCCTGAACATTTGTATTTAACGCATCAATCTTTTTTTGCATTTTTGAAAATCTGGGAAAGCCAATTCGCACCACTGCAAAAATTCCTATTGCAACAACAGGAATCATAACCGCAAAAATTATAGAAAGGGACGGGCTCAAAATTATTGCCATAATCAGCGCACCGATTAACATTCCGGGCGAACGCAAAAACATACGAAGCAGCATATTTACAAAGTTCTGAAGCTGCGTAATATCGTTTGTAAGCCTTGTAACTAAAGAGCCTGTTTCAAATTTATCCACATTAGCAAAAGAAAAACTCTGGATTTTTTTGTACACATCGCCTCGCAAATCCGACGCAAAATTAACAGACGCCTTGGCACCGAAGTATGCTCCTCCAACGCCGCCTGCCATCATCAAAAGCGCCGTAACCACCATCATAGCGCAAATGCCAACAACAGTCTCAACGCCCATATTTTCGTTTACCGAATTTATAACCGAGCCAAAAAACCTTGGCATCAAAACCTCACCCACAACCTCAACAATCATGCACAAAGGTCCTAAAATAAAATATAAAATATGAGGCTTTACATATTTAAACCAGCGTTTCATCCTTTCACTCCTGTCCATTAAAAAATGCCATTTTTAAATAAAAATGGCTTATGTCTTTACTATTTTATTATACTATTTTGCGTTTTTTTCGTCAACCTGTTTCACAAAATGTTTACATTATCAAAAGATATTTTTCCCTTCTTTTATTTGCTCCCGTGACTTGTCCGAAACAGCAGGACTTGCACAAAAATCATAAACCTCCTGATAGGCCTCAAGCTCCTCATCGGTTGCCTGATGAGTAATAAGCCCCGTGCACTCAGTGGCAGAGCTTACATTGCCAAAACTGAATTTGTCGTATTCTTCCAATACCGGTCGTTTTTTGTTTTTCATTTTTTCACCCCTTTATATTTTCTGCAACTGTATAAAAAAATATAAAGTCAAAAATTTCTTTTGTTTTTTAATTGCTTTTTAATATTGTATATGTTACAATGTAAATGTAAATGATTTAATTTGTGAAAGGATGGACACAATGGACGAAAATACAAAAATCACAAATCCCGAAATCGAAAACGATGATACTATAGAATATGAAGAAGTAAAAAGACTTCCTTTCGGTGCTTTTGTCGGAATTGGACTTGCCTTTGGCGCCGTTGCAGGCTTTTCTGTAGGAAATTTTCTCGCAAGCCAGTTTTTTGACAACGCTACAGAAAAAGGTTTGCTATGGGGCATGACCGTTTGCATCTGTGCAGGTTTAGTAGGCGGTATTGCTCTTGGACTTATAAATAAAGCAAAATCAAAGAAAAAATAATTTTAAAAACCAAAACCGGCTGAGTTAGTACTCAGCCGGTTATTTTTTTCAAAACTCCAATAATAAGTATCCTTTTCACTACATTTCACCTTATCAAAAAAGCCGCTAAACTTACTTTAGCGGCTTTTATGTACATATAAAATCTTATTTCTTGTCTCTTAAGAACCAGGGAATCTCTACTTCTGAAGGAGTAGATGAAGCCGCAGGCTTTGATTCGGGACGAGCTGCAGGTCTTGATGTTACTGCACCGCCTTTGTAAGCGGGTGTTGATGAGAAGAGTGTTGTGGGTGTGCTGTTAACAGCTGTGCCATAAACACCTTCAAAACCTGTAGCAATAACTGTGATAGAAACTTCGTCCTTCATTTCGGGGTCAATCATAACACCGAAGATGATGTTAGCGTTAGGATCAACAGCATCTGAAACGAGGCTTGCTGCGTTGTTAGCTTCGAACAAGCTAAGATCAGGACCGCCTGTGATATTGATAAGAATACCGCGAGCGCCGTCGATTGTTGTTTCGAGTAAGGGAGAAGAAATTGCCATCTTAACAGCATCTTCTGCACGCTTCTCGCCTGAAGCACGGCCAACACCCATATGAGCGATACCTGTATTTTTCATTATTGTAACAACATCAGCAAAGTCAAGGTTGATGAGCGCATTGCCTGTGATAAGGTCTGAAATACCCTTAACACCCTGAAGTAAAACTTCGTCAGCCATTTTGAATGCATCCATAACTGTTGTATGCTGATTTGAAATCTGCATTAATCTGTCATTGGGGATTGTAACGATAGCATCAACCGAATCCTTTAATGCAGCGATACCCTCGTCAGCACGAACACTTCTCTGCTTGCCTTCAAAGATAAAAGGCTTTGTAACGATACCGAGTGTCAAAATACCCATATCTTTTGCAATCTGTGCAACGATAGGAGCAGCACCAGTACCGGTACCACCGCCCATACCTGCTGTAACGAATACCATATCGCTACCGCTGATAGCCTGAGCTATTTCGTCATAACTTTCTTCGGCAGCCTTAGCACCAACATCGGGGTTAGCACCAGCGCCGAGACCTTTTGTAAGTTTTTCACCAATCTGGATTTTCTGATTTGCCTGTGATGATAAAAGTGCCTGCTTATCTGTGTTGATTGAAACGAACTCTACACCGGATAAACCTGCGTCGATCATTCTATTTACAGCGTTGTTACCGCCGCCGCCAACACCAATAACCTTAATCTGAGCAATGCTTGCTCCGCCATTATCAAAATCAAACACTTGCTTTTTCCTCCTCTTTTGTATGTAATAACCGTCTGTTTAATTTGTAATTTTTATCTGTCGCATACACAAAAGCATACGCATATATTCTAATTATTTAAAATTATACCACAACATATAGACAATTACAAGTATAAAATCAAATTTTTTTACAAAAATATTACTTTTTCTTCCTTAATTATCAAAGCAATATAATACTACGACATTATTCTTCATTTTCCGCAGTAGATTCTTCTTCGCTTTCTGAGTTTTCCGACTCACCTTCCTCAACTTCTTCAGGCTCGTCCTCAGTCAGTTTTTTAATCAAATCTCCATCTTCACGGAGTTGCTTGATGTTTTCATACTCATCCTCGGTGTACTCACCGAAATACCCTTTATCAGTCGTAAGGTCAAGATAACTTCGCTCTGTTGGTTTCACCTGAGCAATAATAGCATCCATCATCTGAATTTTTCTCTGCAACGATTCTATCGTATCAATAGGCCCAAATGTAACTCTCATTCCTGACCTCATAACCATCATAAAGTTTGCGGGGTCAGAAACATCAAACACATCTATTTCAGACCAGTAATCACTGCCAAAGAAACATTTTATGTACTCAATATTCGTAGCTTTTGTTTCTTCGTCTGATGCTTTTATTTTTTTAGATGGCTCTGCATCTGTTACGGCAATTCCCTGAACAATAGGCACAGGAACTTCTGTCACATCGGTTGTTTTATACAACACCCTACCGTCAATTGTCGTCACAATAAACTCATTCGGTGTATCAATGATAATATCCTCTGTGGACTCATCTATAACTATTTTTATTTTTGCGGGAAATTTTTTCACAATTTTTGCATCATCAACATAAGGAAGACTTTCTAACTTCTTTTCCGATTTTTTCGTATTCATACGGAATATATTCTGTCCCTTATGTATGCCGCTGGTGCTGATTATTTCCTCGGCTGTTAATGCGCTGTTACCCTCAACGGTTGTCTCGCTCACACCAAAAATTGGCGTAAACAAACACACACACAAAACAACTATCAAACCAAGAATACTCGAGGCTATAATTCTTCTTCTGAGCATTTTTCTTTTGTACTTTTCTGCACTCGTCAGTTTTTTCTTCTGCATATCATCATCTACCCTTCGTATGCAATATCTGCGCCTAAGGTCTTTAAATTTTCTTCAAGCTTTTCATATCCGCGATAAATAAATTCCGGAGAATTTATTTCAGTACGCCCTTCTGCCGCCAAAGCCGCCACCACAAGAGCCGCACCGCCTCGTAAATCCTGTGCAGTCACGCAGGCTCCGGAAAGCTTTTTGCTTCCCTTTACCACTGCCACGCGACTATCAACGCTGATTTTTGCGCCCATTCGCAAAAGCTCGCCTGCCGCCTTAAATCGACTTTCAAAAATTGTTTCTGTAATAAGAGTTGTGCCGTCACTTTTGGCAAGCATCGCCAAAAACAGCGACTGCGCATCTGTAGGAAATCCGGGATAGGGCATAGTCTTTATACTGCCCGGACTTTTTATTATTTGAGGTGCTACTAACGACACCTTGTTTTTTTCTTTTTTAATTTTGCAACCACAATCAGAAAGCACCGCCAACACCGCCGACAGATGCTCTGTGCACACATCGGTAACTGTTATGCTTCCACCGGTTGCAGCCGCCGCACAAAGATAAGTAGCCGCCACAATTCTGTCAGGCATTACACGGTACTCAGCAGCCGATAGAGGACTGCCACCTTCTATAACTATAGTAGATGTACCTGCTCCCGAAATACGCGCTCCCATAGAATTGAGATAGTTTGCCAAATCTTCTATCTCCGGCTCACGAGCCGCATTTGATATAACGGTTGTGCCTTTTGCTGCACACGCCGCAAGCATAATATTTTCCGTAGCACCTACGCTTGGAATATCAAGATGTATGTCTGTGCCCTTTAGGTTTTGTGCTCGACAAATAAGATACCCGTGTTCTTCTTCGATTTGAGCACCCAATTCACGCAGGGCTTTAATATGTAAATCAATTGGTCTGGGACCAAGCTCGCACCCACCGGGTGCTGAAATTTTGGCTTCCTTTTTTCTTGCAAGTATCGCCCCCATAAATATTATGGAAGACCGTAACTTCCTCATAAGCCTCTCGGGAATAAAGCTTTGCATTTCGCCGCCTGTGTCTACAATCAGCGTATCGCCTTCTCTTTCAACTCGCGCACCTAACTCCTGCAAAATTTCCACCGTAGTAGAAACATCCGAAAGCGCAGGACAGTTTTGTATAGTATGCACACCGCCCGTCATAACAGTCGCCGCAAGGATAGGAAGAACTGCATTCTTTGCGCCGTGAATTTTCACAACCCCCGAAAGAGGTTTTCCGCCATTTACAACTATCTTTGACAAAACGCGCACCTCCTGATAATAAATAAAATTCATTATCATACTATGCGCCATATAAACTTCTGTTACTTTTTGGCAAGGTCTGCCACAATATCGCAAATTCTCTTTGTGCCATCAGCTATTGCCATTTTTTTGGCTTTTTCAGACATTTCATCAAGCTTTTCACGATTTGCCAAAAGCTCTTTAACAGTATCCGAAACTATATTTCCTTTTATATCCCGTTCAGGTATCATCACTGCAGCGCCCCTGTCCGCAACGGATCTGGCGTTGTATTCCTGATGATTGTGAGTTACATTAGGCGAAGGAATCAAAATTGCAGGACATCCCAAGGCACACAACTCACTTACAGTTACAGCTCCTGCGCGTGCTACAATCAAATCCGCCGCAGGCAGAACTTCATTCATATTATAAATATAAGGTACTATCTCAACATTTTCGTTAATTTTGTCTTTATCCACAGCGCCCATAACCTCGTCATAAAAGCGCTCGCCTGTGCCGCCTAAAATCTTTACGCCCTCACCTGCACAGTTATTAACAATATCGCACAGGGCGTTGTTTATTGTGCGCGCTCCCAAAGAGCCGCCAACAGTAACCACAAAAATCTTGTCTTTAATACCTAAACGGTCTCTTGCTTCCTCATAAGAAAGGTCAAACAAATTTTCACGCAGGGGATTACCTGTCAGCACACACTTTGATGCAACCTTGTCCGACACATATTTTTTCATATCTTCAAAGCTGGTAGCAACACAATTTACAAAAGCAGCCGACATTTTAACCGTCATCCCGGGAAAAACATTCTGCTCGTGAATCAGCGTTGGTATACCAAGCTTGTTTGCCGCTTTCATTACCGGCGCGCAAACATATCCGCCTGTACCCACCACCACATCAGGAGAAAATCCCTTGATAATTTTTTTCGCTTTTTTTATGGCAGTGATATACTTAGCTAAAACCTTAACATTTTTAAATGTAAGCTTTCTGATAAGCCCTTCTACTTCGATATATTTAATGTCAAAACCCTCTTTTTGTACAAGGTCTTTTTCCATACCGTTTTCACGACCAACAAAAAGGATTTCGGCATTGTATTCTCTTTTCATTCTTTTGGCAATGGCAATGGCAGGATTTATATGACCCGCTGTGCCTCCGCCTGAAACCAATATTTTCATTCGGTCAACCCTCTCTATTTGACACTTATAACCTGCCGTTTGTGAGATGATACATTAAGTACCATGCCCATAGCACCCATTAAAAATACCAACGATGAGCCACCTGCCGAGAAAAACGGCAAGCTGATACCGGTTGTAGGTATCATTTTAGTTACAACCGCAATGTTTAAAAATGTCTGCACGCCCACCAAAGACATAATTCCCACAACCAAAAGACTGCCAAAATTATCAGGAGCATTTACAGCTATTTTTATACCGCGCCATATTAAAACGCCAAACAGAGCAATTACAACAAACGCTCCGATTAAGCCTAACTCCTCGCAAATGATTGCAAATATAAAGTCGTTCTGTGGTTCTGATACATACATAAATTTCTGCCTTGAATTACCGAATCCAAGTCCAAAGAAACCACCCGAGCCTATAGCATACAAAGACTGAATAATCTGCCATCCTTTGCCCTGCTTATCCTGGAATGGGTCAATATAGTATGCAAGTCTGTCGGCACGGTAATCAGCACCAAATGCTAAGAATATCGCAATCGGCACAAGGATGAGCGCCGCCGCAATAAAGTATTTAGGCGGAAAACCTGCAACTAACAGCATTATAGCTATTACAAGGCAAATGATTATACATACGCTGTAATGAGGCTCCAAAAGCAAAAGTCCCAGCGCCAGCGCAATTATCACACCAAATTTAAAGAGATATTTTATATCCTTTACCTTTTCCTTGGCATCGGCTAAAACCGCCGCCAAAAATATAATTATTGATATTTTGGCAAATTCCGACGGCTGGAACGAAAAAGAACCAAATCCCAACCAACGACGAGCACCTTTGATAGGACTGCTGACAAGAACCAACACAAGCATCACAAAAGTTGCTATCATAATAGGAACCAGGAGCTTTCTGTATTGCCTGTAATCAAACTTCGCTGCAAAAAACATTGCTACAGCACCCAAACCTGCCCACATAGCCTGACGGCTGATAAAGTAAAGACCGTTACCATATCTGAAATTTGCCGAAGGATAACTTGCGGAAAATACCATTATAAGCCCAAGCACTACCAGCAAAATAACAGTAGCCAAAAAACCAATATCAATACCGGTTTTCTTTATAACTGCGCGCTCATTGGTTACATATTCAATTTTCTTAGATTTGCGAGCCCTCGCAGCCATAAAAATCCCCCTTTAAAATCATATAAACATATAGTAACTGATTATGCACAACACTGCCGAAACTAAAGAAAATAGCAATACTATCTGTCGCTCATTCATACCACACATTTCAAAGTGATGATGAATGGGACTCATTTTAAAAATTCTTTTTCCTGTAAGCTTAAATGAAGCAACCTGCAAAATTACTGAGAGCGTTTCACACAAGTATACTCCACCCGCAAGAATTAATATCAGAGGAAGCTTAAGCATTATAGCACCAAGTGCCACACAGCCCCCCAAAAACAGCGAGCCTGTATCACCCATGAAGATGCGGGCAGGATTTGCATTAAAGAATAAAAATCCTAAACAAGCAGCAGAAGTTGCTCCCATAAATACAGCAACCTCATTATTACCCATTTTAATTGCACATATAGTAAGGAATGATGAAACCACAAGCGTAACCGATGACGCAAGTCCGTCAAGTCCGTCTGTTAGATTTACGCTGTTTACAACAGCCAACTGAACAAACACTATTAGGAATACTGTAAATATTCCCAAATTAACAGGCGACTTTATAAAAGGTATAATAATCGAACTGTCAATC
>JAGBXV010000094.1 GCA_017629115.1 Clostridia bacterium
ACAGTTAAAACAATAATACCGATAATGTCATCGATGATTGCAGCACTTACAATTGCTGGTCCCAGCTCGGATTTTAGTTTTCCAAGCTCGGATAATGCTTTTACCGTAATACCTACAGATGTTGCAGTTAAAATTACACCGATGAACACAGCCTTATAAAATTCGGGAGTTCCTACAGCAGAAAAACCGTAAAAACACATATAAAGCAGTGTTCCGAATATAAGCGGAATTGCCACACCGCAGACAGCAATCGCGCAGGCAAAAGGACCTGTTTTTATCATATCGCGCAGGTTAGTTTCAAGACCTGCTGAGAACATAATTAAAACCACGCCGATTTCTGCCATATACGAAAGAAATTCGGTCTGTTCAACAAAACCGAGCAAACTGGGGCCGATAAGTAAGCCTGCTATAATTTCACCTACTACCTGAGGAACTTTGCATTTTCTTGCCAAAAGCCCCATCAGTTTAGCTGCTGTTAAAATAATTGCTAAATCCTTAAATACTTCATAAGCGTGCATTTTTAATACCTTCTTTTATTTATGCATCCTGATTTACAGAATGTATGACGATTTTTTTCCATCTACCTGTTGTGTAGAAGATAATACATAAGATTAAAGCTGCGATTGATGCAGCAGGGGCACCCAGACCAACGCCTGTAAGTCCCCAGTTTAACACTATTCCAAAAAGGAATGATGCAGGTATTCTAAAAAGAACAGAAGAAAGGATACCGTTTACCAATGAAAAAGTTGTATGACCTGAACCTATAAACAAGCCGTTAAAACAGAAGAATATAGGCGCAGTCAGATAATCGAATTTGAACGATTTGATGTACTCAACACCGCATTTTATGAATTCGGGGTCATCACCGAACATTCTCATACATGCCTCGGGGAAGATACCAACGAGAGCAAATATCACTATACTTATTCCCAATGCAATTGCAGCGCCTGTAAACATTGTGTGCGAAGCTCTTTTGTATTTGCCGGCGCCAATGTTTTGCGCGCTCATAGCGGATATTGATGTACTCATTGCAACACCGGGAAGAATTGCAAAGCCGTTAAGTTTTCCCACAGCCCCTACAGCAGCCGACGCCATAACTCCAAAGCCGTTTACTAAGGTTGTAAGGAAAAGGAAAGAAAGTCCTGATGCCACATTCTGTATTGATGTGGGGATGCCAACTTTTAATATGAGCTTTAGCTGCTTTTTGGAAAATGCCTTAAATGATTTAATGCTAAAGTCAAATATAAAGTTGTTTTTTGCAAGATATATAATACAAAGTATTACGCTTATTGCCTGGGAAACTACGGTAGCAATAGCAGCACCCGCAGCATCCAAATGGAACTGCGCTACGAGAATATAGTCCAAAACAACATTCGCGCCGCAAGCAATAGCAACGAAAATCAAAGGATTTTTACTATCGCCAAGACCACGCATAAGTGCACTTAATGCATTATACCCAAAAATAAAGATTGTACCCAACATACTGATTATAAAATATCTCTTTGCTTCATTATATGATTCTTTGGGCGTATTGATAGCACTAAGTATAGGCTCAGCCAGAGCAATCATCACAACGGTAAGCGCAACAGCCACCACAAGCAACGATACAAGCAGTGTGGCTATAACCTCCTGAATACCACGCCTATTTTCTGCACCCTTATACTGACCGATTAAAACAGTTGCACCAACGGATAAACCGAAAACCATATTTGTAATGATAAATGATACCTGACCGCCGATGTTTACACCTGACATTGCGGCCTCTGTTGCGAAGTTACCCACAATGAGCATGTCCACCGTGCTGTACAGTGACTGTATAATATTAGAAATCAGAACAGGAAGTGAGAAAAGTATTAACTGCTTTACAACATTTCCTTCTGATAAATTTTTCTCGAATTTTGCCATAGACTCACCTTTACTTTCCTATTTAATTAAAACCTTACATATTTTACTCCTTAAATATAAAAAAGTCAATAGTTTTTCTAAATAAATAATTGACATTTTTTACGGAAAAAATTATAATGTAAACAAGTATGAGGAGGAATGAATATGGACTTTAAAAAGATTGATGCAAAATACCGTCCCGCTCCATTCTGGTCGTGGAACGAAAAGTTAGATACGGAAGAAACAAAAAGACAGATAGAAGTTATGCACGCATCAGGTATCGGCGGGTTTTTTATGCACGCCAGAGGTGGGCTTAAAACAGAATATATGTCTGATGAATGGTTTGAAAATATAGAGGCTGGTATAGAAAAAGCTGAAGAATTAGGTATGTACCCTTGGGCGTATGACGAAAACGGCTGGCCCAGCGGTTTTGGTGACGGCAAAGTAAACGGTCTTGGCGAACATTTTCAGCAAAAGTGGTTAAGATATGATAATGAAGCAGATGGCGAAAACACCATTTGTATAATTGACGGTGTACGCTATTATTATGAGGTAAACCCGTTCTATATAGATGTGCTTTTGGCTGATGCCACAAAGGTTTTCTTAGAAGAAATCTACACGCCATACTATGAAAAGTATAAGAACAGAATAAAGGGTTTCTTTACGGATGAACCGCAAATTTCCCGTGACGGCATTCCATGGAGTGATACTCTGTGCGAAGAGTATAAAAATGCCTATCACGATGATTTGCTTTTGCATTTGCCTGAAATTTTTGAAAATAAAGGTGACTACAAAACCACAAGAATCAGATTTTATAAATTGATTACCGACCTTTTTTCAAAGAATTTTATGAAACAAATTTATGACTGGTGTACAGAGCGTGGACTTTCTTTGACTGGACATCTAGTTCAAGAGGAAACCTTCCAAATACAGACCACATCAAGTGGCGCTGTAATGCCTCATTATGAGTATTTCACAATTCCCGGTATGGACTGCTTAGGTCGTAGTATTATATACGATTTAACATCTTATCAGTTAGGTTCTGCCTGCCAGCAGTTGGGCAAAAAACAGGTAATGTCCGAAAGCTTTGCAGGTTGCGGATTTGGCGTTGGGCTTGACGATTTAAAGAAAATATATGAGCATCAGATGGTACACGGTGCAAGTCTTTTGTGTCAGCATTTGGAAGGGTATTCATTAAGAGGGCTTCGTAAGCGTGACTGGCCGCCTGCTATGTTTTATCAGCAGCCTTGGTGGGATGTTTACAAAACATTTTGTGATATGGTTGCTCGAACAGGTAAAATTTTAGCAGAGGGTACACCCTGCCCTGATACACTCTTAATTCATCCTATGACAACAGCGTGGACCTTCTATAATGAAAACGACAACGAAGGACTTGAGGAGTTTTATCAGGAATTTAAAAATACTGTTAACGATTTCGATAAAAAGCACATACAGTTTCACTTGGGCGATGAAACCTTAATAGAACGCCATGGCAGAGTCGAAGGAGATAAGTTCATCGTTGGTGAAATGTCTTATAAAAGAGTAGTTCTGCCAGAGAATCTCATTCTTTTTGATAATACCAAAAAGCTTATTGATGAATTTGTAAAGGGTGGCGGTGTACTCATAACACCTGATGAAGTAGCGGCTGAAAACGAAATTATAGATAACGAAAATGTGATATATACAAAATGCATATATGATGATTTTGAAATTTATTATTTCCTAAATCATACAGAAGAGCCTCAAAACGCAAGAATTTCCGTTGCAGGTAAGCGTATAGATGCCACTACAGGCGAAGTTGTACCTTTTGCTGAAAACTATACCTTTGCTCCCGGTGAAAGTGTTATAGTGCTTTATGACGGAAAGAAAGAAGAAGTTAAAAAAACGCCTGAAAAAACAATTGATTTATCCGGCGAGTGGAAAATAGAAAGCACAACTCCGAACATTTTAACACTTGATTTTTGTGAGTATTATTTTGACGGGGAATTGCAAGAGGAAAAAGGCTATGTACTTAATATCTTGCACCGCGCAATGAAACTTAAAAGACCTGTTGAAATAAGACAGATTTTCCGAGTAGATGTTAAAGATATTCCAAAAGAACTGTACTTTGTTTGCGAAACACCTGAAAACTTTACAATTAGTGTAAACGGAACAGTAATAGACAACACAAAAAATAGCGGTTACATAATTGATAAATCCTTTGTAAAGCTTGATATAGCGGAATATATCATAAAGGGTGAAAACAAAATTGAGCTTTTGTGTAATTTTGTACAGAGTGAGCGTGTTTACAAGGATTTGGAGGAAGCTTATGTTTTTGAAACAATGAAAAATAAGCTTACATACGATATGGAAATTGAGCCTTGCTATTTAGCAGGTGATTTTGGAGTAGAAGTAGCAGGTGAGTGGAAACCTTTGGAGCGAAGCGCCTACAGGACAGGTAATGAGTTCACAATTGTCAAAAAACCTGAAATAATAACTCTTTCAAATATCCAAAAGCAGGGATTTCCATTTTTTGCAGGTGCGATTTCGGTATCCAAAGAATTTGACCTTTGTGATACTGATTATAAGCTGGCTTTTTCTAAATGCGGTATAAATGGCATAAAAATTAATGTAAACGGTAATGACGCAGGAAACCTTTTGTGGCATCCGTTTGAGCGTGATATTTCGCATCTTTTAAAGCCAGGCAAAAATAAAATCACACTTACTCTTTATAACACACTTCGTAATATGCAGGGACCCCACCACTTAAAAGAAGGGGAGAGCTACTTTGTAATGCCTTCAATGTTTTACAAGGAAAAGTGTGTATGGAGTCAAAATCCCGAGGCTGAATGGTGCGAGGATTACTGCTTTGTAGAAAATTCTATCAATAATTAGAACAAATGTTTGCATTTTTGATTTGTTCGTGATATAATACCTTGTGAGGTGTTTTATCATGGAATTGGTAAAAAAAGAAAAAGAGGTATACGAATTTATAAAAAAACAAATAGGGCTTGAGGGCTATCCTCCCTCGGTGCGCGAAATTTGCGCAGCAGTTGGACTATCATCTCCCTCCACTATCCAGAGATATATAAACAGCTTAGAGGAAAAAGGCTTTATAGTTAAGGGTGGCTCAAAAAAACGCGCCATAACCTTGCCAAAGCAGGAAAATGAGGTCGAGGTAATGAGCGTGCCTGTTGTGGGTACTGTTGCTGCCGGTCAGCCGATTTTAGCTGAGGAAAACATAGCAGAGTATTTTCCTTTACCTATGAATTATGCAGGTAAAAAAGATATGTTTATGCTGAAAGTCCGCGGAGAAAGTATGATTAACGCTGGTATATTAGACGGCGATTTTGTAATTGTAGAAAGTGCTGATACCGCCAGAAATGGTGAAATTGTAGTGGCGCTTTTAGAGGACAGTGCCACAGTAAAAACATACTACAGAGAAAAAGAATATATAAGATTACAACCCGAAAATGACGCCTTAGAACCTATTATATCAAAAGATGTAAAAATACTTGGAAAAGTTTCAGGTGTATTCAGAAAATATTAGGAGATGTTACAGTGAAAGAATTTATTAAATCTACTATGGAAAAAGAAGAACAGGAAGTAATAAGTCTTCGTCGTGAACTTCACAAAAGAGCCGAACTTTCCTGTGAAGAATACAGAACTGCAGAATTTATAGAGGAATATCTCCACGACCTGGGACTTGAAACTAAGCGCTCGTTTAACACAGGCGTAGTGTCATTTTTGAATGCAGGAAAGGATAAAACTATTCTTTTGCGTGCGGATATGGATGCTCTTCCAATCACTGAACTACATGACACTGAATATAAATCACAGACAGAAGGAGTAATGCACGCCTGCGGACACGATGCACATATGGCGATGTTGTTATGTGCGGCGAAGATTTTCTGTGAAAACAAAGATAAGCTCAATGTAAATATCTTGTTTGTATTTCAGCCTGCAGAAGAAATGGACGGCGGTGCTGAACCTATGATTCGTGAGGGAATACTTGAAGGGCGCAATGTAAAAGAGGCAGTAGGACTTCATGTTATAAATGATATTCCTGCTGGAAAAATTATGATAAAACCAGGTGCATTAATGTCGTCTCCTGATGATTTTGTAATTAAAATCATCGGCAACGGCGGACATGGTTCAATGCCTGAAAAGTGTCTTGACCCCATACCGGTGGCGGCAAGTGTTGTTCCTAAACTTAACGCTATTTCGAATCAGGTAATTGTTGAGGGAGAGCGCCAGATAGTACAGGTATGTATGTTCAATGCAGGTACATCATATAATGTTATCCCTGATTTTGTTGAATTAAAAGGTACAACCAGAAGTTTTGTTGACGGGGTAAGATTAGAACTTCCTAAATTGATGGAAGCAATAGTAAAAGAAGCTTGCGAAACCGCAGGTCTTACATACGAATTTACCTTTAATTTCCGTTATCCACCTCTCATAAATGATGTGGGTGTCGCTTCTAAAATGAAAAAAGCAGTAGAGGAGAATATGGGTGATATTGTTACTACATGGGAAAAACCCAGTATGGGTGGCGAGGACTTTGCGTATTTTGCACAGGCGGTTCCCGGTAATTTCTGTTTTCTTGGTACCGGAAATGAAGAGAAAGGTCTCACAAAACCACTTCATAACGCTTTGTTTGAACTGGATGAAAAAGGTTTAATTGTTGGTGTAGGGGCGTATATCTCATATATTTTTGGAGCTTTTTAAAAAAAATAAAAATTTCTCTTGACAAGAGCTGTTTTATGTATTATAATAGCTCTTGTCGCTGAGAGACAAGATAGTGTGGGCGCATAGCTCAGCTGGGAGAGCATCTGCCTTACAAGCAGAGGGTCACAGGTTCGAGCCCTGTTGTGCCAACCATATTATCTTTTATGGCTCGGTAGTTCAGTTGGTTAGAATGCCAGCCTGTCACGCTGGAGGTCGTGGGTTCGAGCCCCATCCGAGTCGCCACATGCCTCTGTAGCTCAGTCGGTAGAGCAGGGGACTGAAAATCCCCGTGTCGGTGGTTCGATTCCGCCCGGAGGCACCACTGACTTAATTTAATATTTGCGGGAGTGGCTCAGTGGTAGAGCGTCACCTTGCCAAGGTGAACGTCGCGAGTTCGAATCTCGTCTTCCGCTCCAAAAAGAAAGACTATTCTATAAGAATAGTCTTTCTTTTTACGCATTTTGTTGATTTTATCTGTAAATACTAACATCAATGAGGTGATAAGGTGAAATCAATATGGAACGAAGGAATAAATCGTCCGGATTTTGGTAAATTGGACCACGATATTAAAACAGATGTGCTCATCATAGGCGGGGGAATAACCGGTATACTGTGTGCACATATGATTAAAAACGCAGGTATTGATTGCGTGCTTTTGGAGGCGGATAAAATCTGCTCGGGAATAACCCAAAACACAACTGCAAAGATTACAGCACAACACGGACTTATATATGACAAAATGATAAAAAGATTCGGTGCAGAATACACCCGACTTTATTTTGAGGCGCAATGTGAAGCCCTTGAGCAATACAGAATGATGAGTGAGCAGTTTTTGTGCGATTTTTGCGAGCAGGATTCTTTTGTATATTCAACTGATGACTGCAATAAAATCGAATCAGAGGTGAAAGCTTTTGAAAAAATCGGCTGTCAGCCTGAGTTTTTTGATAATGTTTCTCTGCCTATAGATATTGCCGGTGCTGTGGGAATTAAAAATCAGGCGCAGTTCCACCCGTTGAAGTTTTGCTTTGGCGTTGCAAAAGAACTTCCTATTTTTGAAAAAACAAAAGTTTTAGAAATAGGCAAAAACGAAGTAAAAACCGAAAAGGGCAAAATAAAGGCAGAAAAAGTTATAGTGGCAACTCATTTTCCTTTTCTTAACAAACACGGCAGTTATTTCTTGAAAATGTATCAACACCGTTCTTATGTGCTGGCTTTGGAAAATGCCCAAAAAGTATGTGGAATGTATGTTGATGCAGATGACAAAGGAATGTCATTTCGTGACTATAAGGGCGTTTTGCTTTTAGGCGGTGGAGGACACCGTACGGGCAAAAAAGGCGGAAACTGGAATGAGCTTTTGGCTTTTGCCAAAAAACATTACCCACAAGCCAAAGAGTTATACCGCTTTGCAACGCAGGATTGTATGACTTTGGATGATATTCCGTATATAGGACAATATTCAAAGAAAACGCCCAATTTATATGTTGCCGCGGGCTTTAACAAATGGGGAATGACATCTGCTATGACGGCAGCTATGATTTTAAAAGACTTAATTCAGGGTAAAGAAAATAAGTATGCACATGTTTTTTCGCCCCAAAGGAGTATTTTGCGTCCGCAACTGGCAGTTAATACATTTGAAACTTTGGTGAATTTTCTCACTCCCACAGCTCCCAGATGCCCTCATATGGGTTGTGCGTTAAAATACAATCCCCATGAGCATTCGTGGGATTGTCCTTGTCATGGCTCAAGATTTGATAAAAATGGTGAATTGATTGATAACCCATCAAGTGATGATATGAAAAAATAATTTATAAAGGCAATTTTTGTAAAGAAAGTTGCCTTTTTTGTTTATGTGTGTTACAATATTATTATAAGCGAGAGAAAACACACAAAAAGGAGAAGCAATATGAGAAAAAAACTACAGGACAAAATGTTTGAATTAAGCTATCTTATTGAGCTGTTTATATCATTGATTGTAGGTGTCGCTGTTTTGATTCTGGCGGTGCGTATGATTGTTGATATGATAGATAGCAATATCTATTCAAACGGTATCGATTCGTTGGTAAAAATCTTAGACAGCGCTATTACCCTTGCTATAGGTGCTGAGCTTATTAAGATGCTTTGTAAACATACCCCTGAAACTATTATTGAGGTTTTAGCTTTTGCGCTTGCGCGTCAGTTGATTATCGGTCATGTTGCTTCGTGGGAAAATCTCATTACCGTGGTTGCTATTGCAGTACTGTTTGCAGCCAGAAAATTTCTTCTCAGCCGTCACGATATGTTAGAAACACCTGACGGTCTCGTTGAAATTGATGAGGGCGAGGAAAAAGTATAATAAATCAATATATATTTTGTCACCAAATTATTTCCATTGCATTAAATGAAAGTATATGGTACAATTATACATAGAATTTTCACGGAAGGAGAGTAGTAATGAAAAAAATAATATGTAAAGTAGAATACGATACAGAAAAATCAGAGCTTGTAAAGAAGTTTACTGACGGAGAATTTGGTTCTTCTGAAGGATATGAAGAGAGCCTTTATATGACAGCGGAGGGTAAATACTTCCTTTACTCTAATGGCGGAGAAGACTCAATCCACCCTGCAGAAACCATCACAAGAATGTCAGCAAAAAAGGCTGATGCATGGAAAGCGGCTCACTAAAATTGCGATACCCTTACAGTGCGGTGTGAGGGTATCGTTATTTTTTGGAAAAATCAAAGAAAATTTAAGCTGAAGCGACCGCTTCAGCTTAAATTTTACATTTTTTGCAAAAAAATATTGACAAATATAATATGTAATAGTAAAATGTACTGGTAAACTTAATATTGAGTTAAGTGAAGGTTGCAGGAAATAAGGCGAAGGCCTTTCCGAAGGAGTAACACTCTCAGGTACAAAGGACTGCAAACGGATAACATTCTGGAGAAGCTCACGCGAGACGTGAGTGCCGAAGGTGCAAAGCTTATATGTATATATGCGCTAATCTCTCAGGCAAAAGGACAGAAAATATTAAAACACAATTTAGTGTTTTGTTTCCTTTTGCATTGCAGTTGCGCAATGCTTTTTTCTTTGCTTAATTAAAATGTTAAAATTAAAATCTGGAGGAAAACAAACATGGAAAAAGTATTACTCAATGTCATGTCAAAAATCAATGAGTACATGGCAGACTATGTTCTCATTATTTTATTGGTGGGTGTAGGTCTTTTCTTCACAATTAAAACACGCTTCGTACAGGTGCGTTGCTTTGGTGAAGGTATTAAAAATGTATTTGGTGGAATGTTTAAAAAGGACGGCAAAAAGAACGGCATCAGCTCTTTCCAGGCTTTTGCAACAGCGG
>JAGBXV010000095.1 GCA_017629115.1 Clostridia bacterium
GCTGCATCCATTGCGATTTTAAAATCTGTTCCGGGAGTAAATCCGGCTTTTTCTATAGCGTCGCAAATAAGCTGCAATGCTTCTTCGTCAGACTTCAAGTTCGGCGCAAAGCCACCCTCATCACCAACAGATGTTGAATAGTTTTTACTTTTTAATACTTTCTTTAAACTGTGAAAAACTTCTGTAGACTGTCTTATACATTCAGAAAAGTTCACCGCCCCTGTGGGCATAATCATAAATTCCTGCAAATTCACGCTGTTGTCGGCATGCTTCCCGCCGTTTAAAATATTCATCATAGGAACAGGAAGTGTGTGGGCATTAACACCGCCAATGTAGCGGTAAAGGCTTAACCCCAAGGAATTTGCCGCAGCCTTGGCACACGCCAAAGATACCGATAAAATAGCATTCGCACCGAAATTTGCTTTGTTTTGAGTGCCGTCTGCTTTTATCATTATATTGTCGATTTCTCTCTGGTTTAAAACATTTATTCCAATGATAGCATCTGCTATTTCGTTATTTACTTTGGAAACAGCTTTTTTTACACCTAATCCTGAGTAGCGCTCGGGGTCTCCATCACGCAACTCCACTGCTTCGTGAGCACCAGTTGATGCGCCTGAAGGAACTGACGCACGAGCCACAACTCCCTCCTCTGTAACTACCGTTGCTTCGACGGTGGGATTTCCACGAGAATCTAAAATTTCCCTTGCACAAACATCTGCAATTTCAATATAGTCCATAAATACCTCCAAATTTATGCATTAAAAAAATGCACATTCTACATTTAGAATGTGCATTTTAGTTTGAAATTATTATTCAATTATACTTTTGCCTGTCATTTCATCAGGCTTTTCTAATTCTAATATTTTGAGCATCGTGGGAGCAATGTCGGCCAAAACGCCGTCAGCACGAAGCTTAACATCGCCACAACCCAATACAACAAAGGGAACAGGGAATGTTGTGTGTGCGGTAAATGGTCCCTGTGACTCGGGGTCAATCATCTGGTCAGCATTGCCGTGGTCAGCAGTGATTAACATTGCACCACCCATTGAAAGAATCTTTTCTGCTACTTTGCCTACGCAAGTGTCAACGGTTTCAACTGCTTTAACTGCACAGTCAATAATACCTGTGTGGCCTACCATATCGCAGTTTGCGTAGTTTAAGATAATAACATCCAAGTCTTTGTTGTCAAGTTCTTCCATTAACTTGTCTGTTACCTCGTAAGCGCTCATTTCGGGCTGGAGGTCGTAAGTTGCAACCTTGGGAGAGTTGATTAAAGCTCTGTCCTCACCCTCTGAAACTTTTTCAACACCGCCGTTAAAGAAAAATGTAACATGGGCGTATTTTTCGGTTTCTGCAATTCTTAACTGCTTTTTACCCTTGAGGCTTAAATATTCGCCTAATGTGTTTGTTAAAACCTGAGGCTTAAATGCCACATCAACATTGGGCATTGTTTTATCATACTGTGTCATACATACAAAGTATGTGTTGAAGAAATCTCTTTCAAAACCTATAAAATCAGGGTCAACGATTGTTCTTGTGATTTCTCTCGCTCTGTCGGGACGGAAGTTTGCAAAAACAACGCTGTCATTTTCACAAATTCTGCCTACAGGTTCGCCGTTTTCAACTACAACTGTAGGAACAACAAATTCGTCTGTAACTTCCTTATCATAAGAGTTTGAAACCGCACAAATTCCGCAAGCCGCTGTTTCGCCTTCGCCTTTAACCATTGCGTTGTAGGCTTTTTCTACTCTTTCCCAACGGTTATCGCGGTCCATAGCGTAGTATCTGCCCATAACTGTTGCTATTTTACCTACGCCAATTTCTTCTAATTTCTTTGCCATTTCCTCAACAAAGTCCTTACCTGATGAGGGAGGAACATCACGACCATCCAAGAAACAATGAACAAACACTTTTTCTAAACCTGCACGCTTAGCAAGCTCAACAATGCCATAGATATGTGTATTGTGGCTGTGAACACCGCCGTCAGACACAAGTCCCATAATGTGAAAAGCGCTGTCATTTTTCTTGCAGTTTTCTACAGCCGCAAGGAGTGCTTCGTTTTCAAAAAAGTCACCGTCAGCAATTGATTTTGTAATTCTTGTTAATTCCTGATAAACAATTCTGCCTGCACCGATGTTTGTGTGGCCAACTTCAGAGTTACCCATCTGACCGTCGGGAAGACCTACAGCCATACCACTTGCCTGCAGGGTTGTGTTGGGGTATGTTGCAAACAATTTATCAAGATTAGGAGTTTTAGCAATGTCAACTGCATTGCCCTTTTTCTCAGGGTTAATGCCAAAACCGTCCATTATACAAAGTAATAAGGGTTTTTTCATAATATTTCTTCCTTTTCCTTTAAAAAAGACTGCTCTCGCAGTCTTTTTTAATTATTTATTCCAGTTTGTAATCTTTGAAAAGTCTAAAGCTTTTAATGAAGCGCCGCCGATAAGACCACCATCAATGTTGGGCTTAGATAAAAGTTCAGCCGCATTTGATGCATTCATGCTACCGCCGTACTGAATACGGATAGCTTCTGCTGTGGGAGCATCGTAGAGTTCAGCGATTGTTTCACGGATAAGTGCACAAACTTCTTCAGCCTGGTCAGCTGTAGCTGTTTTGCCTGTGCCGATAGCCCAGATGGGTTCGTAAGCAATAACAACTTTCTTAGCATCATCTGCAGAAATTTCTGCCATATCAAGCTTAATCTGCATACGGATGTGCTCTGCCATAACGCCAGCTTCTCTCTGCTCTAAGGTTTCGCCGCAGCACATAATGGGTGTAATACCCTTTTCTAATGCTTTTTTAACTTTTTTATTTACTGTTTCGTCAGTTTCAGCAAAGTATTCGCGTCTTTCTGAGTGACCGATGATAACATACTTAACGCCTAAGTCTAATAACATATCAGCAGCGATTTCGCCGGTGTATGCGCCGCTTTCTTCCCAGTGCATATTCTCAGCGCCAACTGCGATGTTTGTGCCCTTTGTCATTTCTGTAGCTACTGATAAGTCAATAGCAGGTGTGCAGATAACTACATCAGCATCACTTTCTGCAACTAAGGGAATAAGTTCTTTAATGAGTTCAGCAGCCTGTGAAGGAGTTTTGTTCATCTTCCAGTTGCCTGCAATAATCTTTTTTCTAGCCATTTTCATGTCCTCCAAATGTCAATATTATTTATCTGTTAAGCATACGATACCGGGAAGGTCTTTGCCTTCTAAGTATTCGAGCGATGCGCCGCCGCCTGTTGAGATGTGGCTCATTTTGTCGCCTAAGCCTGCCTGGTTTACAGCTGCAACGCTGTCGCCGCCGCCGATAACTGTTGTAGCGTCAAGATCTGCTAAAACATTAGCGATTGCGTTTGTACCTTTTGCAAAGTTGGGCATTTCAAATACTCCCATAGGTCCGTTCCATACAACTGTTTTTGCGTCTTTTAATGCTTCTGAGAACAATTCGATAGATTTAGGACCAATATCCATACCCATCCAGTCTTCGGGGATGTTACCTTCAACGATCTGTGACTCTGAATCGTTTGAGAATTCTTTTGTAATTACTGTATCTACAGGGAGTAAAATCTTGTCGCCTGCTTCATCAATCATCTTCTTAGCGTAGTCGATATAGTCAGGTTCGAGTAATGATGTACCTGTTGTTTTGCCCTGAGCTGCGAAGAATGTGTAAGCCATACCGCCGCCGATGATTAATTTATCAACTTTCTTTAATAAGTTTTCAATAACTGAAATCTTTGAAGAAACCTTAGAACCACCTAAGATTGCAACTAAAGGACGAACAGGTGAGTTTACTGCGTTACCTAAAAATTCGATTTCTTTCTGAATGAGGTAGCCTGCTACTGAACATTCAACAAACTCTGAAACACCTACTGTTGAGCAATGTGCACGGTGAGCTGTACCAAAAGCATCATTTACAAATACATCAGCTAAAGACGCCAATTCCTTTGAAAATTCTTCAACATTCTTTGTTTCTTCAACTCTGTAACGAGTGTTCTCTAAAAGAACTACATCACCATCTGCCATATTGGCGATAGCAGCTTTAGCGTTTTCGCCTACTACATTGTCATCAGCTGCAAAGATTACTTCCTTGCCTAATTTTTCTGACAAGCGCTTTGCAACAGGTGCTAAAGAAAATTCAGGCTTAGGTTCACCCTTGGGCTTGCCCATATGTGAGCAAAGGATAACCTTTGCACCCTGACCTATTAAATACTTAATTGTAGGAAGTGCACCTACGATTCTGTTTTCATCTGTGATTTCTTGATTTTCATTGAGAGGCACATTAAAGTCACAACGAACTAAGACTTTTTTGCCCTTGACATTAATGTCTTCAACTGTTAATTTCATATTTTTCACCTCATAAATATTATATACATTTTTATATAAAAAACTACATCTGTATATTATAGTACAGTTTCGTGAAAATTTCAAGTAAAATATCGATATTTTTTTATCAAAGAAAATATTTACAATTTGTTGATGATTTTTTGTTGAATTTATGTTATACTTATTGTCGGTGAGAAAAATGTTCGGATATGTTAAGGTAACCAAAGACGAATTAAAGGTGCGCGAATACAATGTTTATAAATCGTACTACTGCGGTCTTTGCAAAACTTTAAAAAGTGAATACGGATACTTTTCACGGTTTGGACTTAATTACGATTCAGTTTTTTTGGCGCTTTTGCTTTCTTCCGTTATACAGGATGAATATGACTGCGACAGTTCAAGGTGCATAGCGCACCCCACAGAAAAGCGACCTATTATGAAAACCAACAAGTGTCTTTCCTACTCTGCGGCGGCTATGGTTATTCTTGCCCTTTTGAAATTGGAGGACGACATTCGTGACGAGCATTCCGTAAAATCTGCTCTTACATATTTTGTCCTCTTAGGCGCAAAAAGAAAAGTGAAAAAACGCTATGGTGCACTTTTTGACAAATGTCGCCAGCAGATAAATAAATTATCAGAACTTGAAAAGAATAAAACAAGCAACATAGACGAGCTTTCAGATGTTTTTGCACATTTGCTTGAAATTTTGTTTGTTCCCGACTTTATAGAGGACGAAACAACTGCTCGCATACTTGCTCATATGGGCTATATGCTTGGACGATTTATATATATTATTGACGCCTACGAGGATATGGAAAAGGATAAAAAGAAAAAATCCTTCAACCCATTTTTGTTGTCAGGTAAAGAGCCTGATAAGGACGAGCTTTCGGACCTTTTGACATTTAATTTGAGCAGCATGGCAAACAGCTACGAGCTTTTGGATTTAAAAATCAACAAACCTATTTTAAATAACATTATATATCTCGGTTTGTCGGGAGTTCTCGATAAAACCTTAAAAGGAGAAAAAGAAAATGCGTGACCCTTATGAAGTACTGGGCGTATCAAAAGATGCATCTCAGGACGAAATCAAATCAGCCTACAGAAAACTGGCAAAGCAATACCATCCCGACAGATATGTGGGCAACCCTCTGGCAGATTTGGCTGCTGAAAAATTCAAAGAAATCAACGAAGCCTACGATACCCTAACAGGCGGAAATTCAAGCAATTCATCAAATAATTCCCGCTCATACAGCGGTACAGGAACATACGCTCAAATAAGAAATTACATCAATATGCGAAACTTTGGCGAAGCGGAGCGTTTACTTGACGATGTATCCGACCGTGGCGCTGAATGGTTTTATTTAAAGGGCGTTGTTTGCTTAGGACGCGGCTGGCACGCACAAGGTATTAACTTCATCCGCCAGGCTGTTAATTTAGAACCCAACAATATGGAATACAGACGCACTCTGGCTTCAATAGAACATCAGACACGAGGCTACCGTGAAGTAGGTGGCGATATGTCAAGCGATACAGCTTGCAACTGTTGTTCTAACCTGATTTGCGCTGACTGTTGTTGTGAGTGTATGGGCGGCGACCTTATCTCTTGTTGCTAATGAAAGGGCATATTATGACTAAAAAATTCACTTTGGCATCCATTATGACAGCACTGACACTGGTGTGTCTTTTCGGTTGTGCATACATTCCCACGGGTAGAATTGCACTTTTGGCTTTAACATCAATGTGTATGTTGGTGACAGTTTCCGAATGTGGAGTGAGGTATGCCTGGATTCAGTATGCTGCCACATCATTACTTGCACTACTTTTAATTCCTGCAAAGGGGCAGGTTATGCTCTTTATAGGACTGATAGGATACTACCCCATATTAAAGCTTCACATTGAAAGTATTGGCAAAATGTGGCTTGAGTGGTTTGTTAAAATAATGTATTTTAACGCACTTTTAATCGTGGCATTTTTCCTCTTAAAGTACGTTATACTAAACTATATAAACCTAAGCACCATAATGGACTTTGTATTTGCAAATCTTGCAATTGTGGTAGTTGTATCAGAAATTGTGTTTGTTATTTATGATTATTTGCTTAGTTTCTTTGCAAAGTATTACAGACTTGTAATAAGCAAAAGAATCAGATAGGAGTATACTATGAAAAAGAAAATTTTAACTTTAGTTTTATGTATTGTATGTGCGATTGGCGTATTTACCGCCTGCGGTGAACCCCAACCTAAGAAAGAGGGAAATGTAGTGTCGCTTCCTGTGGCTGATGCAAACCCTGCTATTACACATCCTGAGGGAAAGTTTTTTGAATCAGGCGAC
>JAGBXV010000096.1 GCA_017629115.1 Clostridia bacterium
AATAAGAAAACCGTCGGGAGTACCCGACGGTTTTAATTTATTATCCTGTTTATAGGACATAAGCCGTGGTAATATGTAATTGACAAATAACACAGGAGGTATAAAAATGGTACTAAACGATGTAATTACAGAAGATTTGCAGATTTTTTCGGACAGCGTGTCGCTGATGACGAGAACCATAACCCCCAGAACATTTTTTGAACGATACCACGAAGCGTTAAAAATCGCAGATGAGGTGGCGGCGACATATTGTGCTTATGAACTTTATGACGAGGTAGACGAGTGGTGCGAAAAAAAAGAAAAGCTCGTATCAGCAAAGAACGACCTTATGATAGACCTGGCAAACAGACTCTACGAAACACAGAGAATGGACGAGTTATCAGAGCTCACTACCCGTTACGGCAGGGAATTGACAGAGGAAGTAGAGAATCACATAGAATATCTGATGAAATAAATTTGTGAATTTGGCGCCGACTTTTTTGTTTGGCGTTTGAGTTCAAAACATAAATTAAAAGGCACTCCAAAAGGAGTGCCTTCTTCTTTTAAAACAATATTTTGTTTTGAACGGTTTGGCGCCGTTTTCACTCGCCTATAACATTTCTTTTCTTAATTCTTCAGGGGACTTTGCTGATAAGTAGCTCGGTGCAATATCAAACACTGTCTTTGCGCCTTTCATACCCTCGTTATTCATTCTGTATGCCGCTCTTGCACAAGCAACAAGCACAGACGCCGTAAATTCGGGGTTTGAGTCAAGCTTCAAGCTGTACTCGATGATATGAGTATTTTCATTATTTTCGCCTGTTTTGCCTGAACGGATTACAAAACCGCCGTGGGGAATGCCACTGTGGTCGCGGATTAAATCTTCTTCGGTGATGAAATGCACCGTAGTATCATAATCTGCAAAGTAGTTGGGCATTGTTTTGATTTCCGACTCGATTTTTTCTTTATCGGCACCATCTTCTGCCACTACGAAACACTCTCTTAAGTGTTTTTCGCGAGTGGTAAGCTCTGGCATTGCGCCTGAACGAACTGCGTCTAATGCCTTATCTATCGGAATTGTGTACTGCTTGGCATTTTTTACGCCGTCAATTCTTCTGATAGCGTCGGAATGTCCCTGACTTACGCCCTTGCCCCAGAAAGTGTAGTCCTTGCCGTCGGGGAGAATCGCTGAGGCGTAGAGGCGGTTCAAAGAAAACATCCCCGGATCCCAGCCTGCTGATATAACTGCAACCTTACCTGAACCCATTGCGGCAGCATTAACTACATCAAAATGTTCGGGAATTTTTGCGTGAGTGTCAAAACTGTCAACGACATTGAAATTTTTTGCCAAATCGGGAGTTTGCTTCGGCAAATCTGTAGCCGAACCTCCGCAAATAACTACAACATCGATTTCTTCTTTGTAATTTAAGATATCATCAATATGATAAACGGCAGCACCTGTCACGGTTTTGACTGAATCAGGGCTTCTTCTGGTGAAAACACCAAAAAGCTCACAGTCAGGATTCTGTCTGATGGAAAGTTCCACGCCGCGACCCAGATTGCCGTAGCCTGCGATAGCAATTTTCATAGTAAATTCCTCCTTATACATTAAAAGAATACCACTTTTTGAAAATTTTATCAATATTTTTTATTAAAAAATACAAAATTTACCCATAAATCTGCGTAAAATAATACAGAAGGGTAAAAAATGTTAAAAAAATCAAAAAAAATCTTGACATTTTGCCTTTAAAAGAGTAAAATAAGTAAAGTAAATATAGTATTGTGATGTTATGTGCCTACCTATGCCCTGTAATATTACAAAGTACTCGGGAAGTGCACAAAAACATAACGGGGTTCCCGCGCCTATATATTATATAAGGAAGAAACTCCGGAAACAATCCGGCAATACCGTGCTGAATCAGCACGTTTGCATATATAAGTTGCAATAAAAATGTAATATTTGTGCCAACTTTTACATTTTTATTACAATTGTGATTTATGCATTGACTATGCCAAAATTTAGTGTTATAATCAATGTATAATCAAGATGGGTGTATGGCTCATCACTCGTTGGCTCGTTTTTGAAAGAGGAACGGTGTCGGCGAAATACATATCTCTTTCGATTTTTAAATTTTAATTTTATTATAAGGGAGGATTTGAGAAATTATGAAAAATCTCAAAAAATTAATCTCTGTAATCATCGCAGTGATCATGATTGTTGGCTCTTTTGCTACAGTTTCAGCTGCTGATTACGTGGATGTTGAATCCACAAATAGCTATTACAAAGCTATCCAGGTTCTTTCCGGTCTCGGTATCGCTAAGGGCGACGAAGCAGGTAACTTCAACCCCACAGCTGATGTTAAGAGATCAGAAATGGTAACATTTATCTGCAGAGCTATGGGCGAAGAAGATATCGCTAACGGTGCTGCAGGTGCTAACTTCACAGACGTTGCTGCTAATCACTGGGCAGCAGGTTACATCGCTTGGGGTGTAAACCGTGGCATCATCAATGGTATGGGCGACGGCACATTCGCTCCCGATGCTCCTGTTAAATACCAGGATGCTGTTGTAATGATCATGCGTGCATTAGGTTACGACAGAATCGCTCAGAGAGCAGAAAACGGTGGTTACCCCACAGGTTACTTAAAGGTTGCTTCACAGAGAGGCGTGTTAACAGGTGCTGGTTATGACTCAACAAAAGCTGCTACAAGAGAAATCATTGCACAGCTTATCAACAACGCTTTAACAGCTCCTATCGTTGAAGTATCTACATACGGCTTAAACCCCGAAGATGACAGATACATCATCCACGAAGCAAACGCTGACGGCTACGGCTTAAAGTGTCTCCTTTCAACAACAAACAAAATCTACAGAGTAAGAGCTACAGTAACAGACTCTTTCTTAGTAAACCCCGACTTAATCAAAGAAGACGGTAATGTTGTAGCAATCGCTATCGACAAGGGTCTTGACTATCCCCTCGACATCATTGAAGATGTTATGGTCGGCGACCTCATCGACGAAATCTACGCTGGCGAATCAGATCTCGCAAAAGCAGCTGTAGGCGAAGTTGTAGAACTCTACATCGCTGAAGACG
>JAGBXV010000097.1 GCA_017629115.1 Clostridia bacterium
AGGGAAGGGCAGGGGGCAACTGTACCAAATAGCGGTCAGCGTGCTTATGAACGACCGTTTTGCCTCGTATGGGGTCTTGCTCCTCGTGCTGTACCTTGTGAGCAACAGCGTAGGCATATTTATCGCTTTTTACTTCATCGAATGATGGGATTTCTATATATTTTTTGAGTTTTTCAATATCCTTTGACATATAGCAGGTGCCACGGACATTTCGTATATCTTTAATATCTGTACCGCGGTCAAGTGCTCTTGCAATCTCAACAACAGAATGCTCGCCCATACCGTACATCAGAAGGTCAGCACCCGAATCATCAAGAATTGAGCGACGAACACCGTCCTGCCAGTAGTCATAATGGGCAAAGCGCCTGAGGCTTGCCTCAATGCCGCCTATGAGTATCGGAATTTTGCCAAAGGTTCTGCGTGCTAAATTTGCGTAAGTTATGGTTGCCCTGTCGGGACGCAACCCCATTACACCATTTGGCGAATAAGCATCTGTCGTACGCTTCTTTTTAGACACTGTATAGTGGTTTACCATAGAGTCCATATTACCTGCAGAAATCAACACACCAAGTCGGGGAGTGCCCATTATGGTTATTGATTTTTGCGTAGATACATCGGGTTGGGGAATAATTCCCACACGGAAACCCTCTGCGGTCAAAACGCGGGAAATTATGGCGTGACCAAAGCTTGGGTGGTCAACATAAGCGTCACCGCAAATGTATAGAAAATCAAGCTGGTCCCAACCTAAATAGTCCATATCCTCTTTTGAAACGGGCAAAAATCCCTTATCAGAATATACCATAAATAAAATCCTTTATTGGAGTGACATTTCTAAAAATTCATCCTTTGTGATTAAAACCTCTCTAGGTTTACTGCCGTCAGGAGGAGATACGATTCCTCGTTCTTCCATTTGGTCAATAATGCGGGCAGCTCGTGAAAATCCTACCTTTAAGCGACGCTGTAAGTGTGAAGCCGAAATTTTGCCTGTATCTACGGCTATCTCAATGGCTTTTGCCAAAAGCTCGTCGGCGTCATTGGGGTCAGAAAATTCATCGCTCACATTAACAGGCTTGCCTGCATCAATTTTTTCTATAATATCTTCGTTGTAGCGGGCAGTAGAACCGTCTTTTATAAATTCTACCATACGCTCAACTTCCTTGTCGTCAATGTATGCGCACTGAATACGCAAGGGTTTATTAGCGCCAACAGGCTTAAAGAGCATATCGCCTCGACCAAGTAATTTATCCGCACCTGATGAGTCCAAAATTGTGCGGCTGTCGATGTGCGATGACACAGCAAAAGCAATTCGGGACGGAATGTTAGCCTTAATAAGACCTGTGATAACATCAACAGAGGGACGCTGTGTTGCAATAACTAAGTGCATACCTGCAGCTCTTGCCATCTGTGCAAGTCGGCAAATAGATTCTTCAACTTCATTGGGGGCAACCATCATAAGGTCAGCAAGCTCGTCTATAATAATTACGATTTGGGGCATTGTTTCTTCGCCGCCTGCTTCCTTTATCATTTCGTTGTAGCCTTTAATGTCACGCACATTATTTTCAGCAAACATCTGATAGCGGCGGAGCATTTCCTGTACTGCCCAGTATAGTGCACCTGAAGCTCTGCGTGGCTCAGTAACAACAGGAATAAGTAAGTGGGGAATGCCGTTATATACACCCAACTCTACAACCTTGGGGTCAATCATAAGGAGCTTTACATCGTTGGGGTCAGATTTATAAATAAGACTTGCAATTAGTGCATTAATACATACACTCTTACCTGAACCTGTAGAGCCTGCAATCAATACATGAGGCATTTTAGCAATGTCATATACTATATTTTTACCTGAAATGTCCTTACCCATTGCAAAGCTTAAGTTTGACTTTGCGTCACGGAATTCGTTTGAAGCGATAACCTCTTTGATATTTACTATATTTACCTGCTGATTGGGAATTTCAATACCGATAGCTTCCTTACCGGGAACAGGCTCAATTCGTACGCTGGGTACAGCCAGACGAAGTGCAATATCGTCAACTAAACCTGAAAGCTTTGATACCTTTACGCCTTCGCCGAGCATAATTTCATATCTGGTAACTGTAGGACCTTTGCTGCAGCCCATAGGCTTTGCATCTATATTAAAGCTCTTTAATATTGCAATAAGCTTTTGTGCTGTTTCGCGAAGCTCGTATCTTAAATCCTCGGTGTTGTCGCCGCCTTTGGGGTCGTTAAGTAATGACACGGGAGGGAAAGTGTAGGGAATACGCTCAAAAGCCGTTTCCATTTCGTCGGTCACATCTTCCATGCCTGTGAGCTTTTCGGGGGCGTCAACATATTTGTGGTCGCCAAATTCTGCCTCGTCGGCTTCAGCCTTAATTTCATAAAAATCGTCATCGTCATATTCAGGCTCGCCTGTCACTGCCTCGTAAGAACTCTTTACATTTGACTTTTTAGAGTCGTCAGTGTTTGAGGGGGTAGCGGGAATAGCTTTATCAAGCATTTCGTCAAAGCCTGACATAATATCTTCATCTTCCTCCCAGGGGAGGTCTTCTTTATCTTCGTCTTTTGATTTTTTGCCTTTTTTCTTTTCGTCAATACCTAAATCATCGTCAGAAAAATTCACAAACTCAACTTCGCCGTTGTCACCAACTGCAAGCTGTGCTGGCTTTTCTTTTCTTTTATCCGCGGGGGGAATTTTAAATCTCTTGCCTGTGGCTTTCATATAAAGCTTTACTATACCGCGCAACAAAAGCTTTACAGGAGACCAGTTAAAGAGTGTCATAGTTATAACTATAATGGCGGTAAATGCAATAATAAATGTAGCGGCACTGCCGATGATTGAGCGCAGCACATCTGCTATAAAGCCGCCAAAAAGTCCACCGCCTGAGCCTTCTGCACCCATTGAACAGTAAGCGCCCAAGCTTGAAAAGGAAAGGGGGTTAAGTTTAGGCATAAAGAGATTCGTAAATATTGACAAAAACGCAATCCCGGATGTTACATATATGTATTTTGTTTTATATTGCTCATAGTTTTTTGCGCATTTGTGTATGCCGTTTACTATAAGGAGCAGGGGAAGTAGGTATGCAGGCCAGCCAAATAATCCTGTAAAAAAGTCGCAAACTACCGAACCGAAAAAGCCCTCGGGGAAATATATAAAGACAGCAAGCAACAATCCGCCTACCAAAGTGAAGAGGGGGATGAATCCTTCGTTACTGCCGAGAAAATCTTTTACTGTATTTTTTTTATTCTTTTTTGATATTGTAGCCTTATCAGGAACTGATTTTTTTGGTGCTTTTTTCTTTTTGAACAATGCCATAAAAAACCACACTCTCCTCAAATATATAATATTAACCTATATAATATCACAATTCTTCATAAAATGCTATAGTTTTTATAAAAATTCACAAAAAAACAGGTCATCGCTAAACGCGACAACCTGCCGTAAATTATTCTAAAATATAAACTCTGCAGTTTCTGCGACCGAACTGATAGCACTGTTCAAGAGTGCTGTAGCAAAGGTCAACACGGTTTCCTTTTATTGCACCGCCTGTGTCACCTGCAACACAAAAACCGTAAATCCAGGACTGACCTCCGTCAGCTGATTCAATATAGAGCTTTGAGTTTAAGGGGATAACGCTGGGGTCAACTGCAACAACGCCGTATACAGGGGCTCTGCCTGTTGCTGTCTGTCCTGCCCAAATGCCGTTTGAAGCGCTTGAGCCTTCATAAGCTGTGGCTTTAAATTCAATTACATCCTTGAATGCAAATGAGCCGTAAGGTGTAATGGCAGTGTTGCCATACACAACTGTTTTGGAGTTGCTCTGAGCCATAGCCGGGAGTGCAGAGTAGGGAACGCCGTCTGGGGTTTTTCCCTTTATTACTGTCATAGATTCGGGGGTTACAAGCTTTGTACCAACTTCTACAATCTTTTTGACAGGCTCTTTGCGTGTTTCGGCTATTAAAATGGCTGTAACGCCTGTATCTTCTTTGGTTACCAGCTTATAAGTTCTGGTGGATGAGCCGTTTACGCCTTCCTGCAACACATTTTCGTATCCCATGTATTCGTTGGGATTATCAACGGTTATGGTTTCAAAGGGGATTTCTTCAGTAATTTCAGAAAGTTCAATGTAAACTCTCTTTACACTGATTGTCATACCGTCGTAGGTAGCGGTGTTTACATCGGGAATAACTTCGTCGTATTTACCAACCAGAAATCCGTCAGTTAAAAGTGCTTCACCTACTGTGTTTTCATTAGTATAAAATTCAAATACTTTACCGGAAGTTTCAAGGTAAATAAGCTTTGAACGGTTTAAATAAATCACATCACCGTCATTAATTTCGGCATCAAGTTCTGCCGATACAATATCATTTTCACCGAGAGTAATTCCGGCAAGAGCAATAGCTTCTGCAACTGTTTCCGACTGAGTTACTACTTCGTAGTGCTGTTCAGCATCAATAATGCTGACAGTTTTAAATTCTGCTTCTTTTTCGTTATCGGTAAAGCCGTAAAAGATTACCGACATAGAGAAGATAGTAACTAAAGCTATAAGTCGCATACAAAGACCCTTTGATACAAGCCTTTTAGCCATGCCCTTAAGTCTTGTTTTACTACTCATTCATTACCTCCAAAAAAACATGTAAACTGTTACAAAAATGTTATATGTTCTCTAAAGCATTGCCTATTATAAAATATTTTTGCTATTTTGTCAAACAATTATACCACATTGAGCAAAAAACATTCAAAAATTCTTTTCCATAATATGGAAATTAAAAGGGAAAAGCCTTTTATTAAGCTAAAAAAACGCTAAATGTAAAAAAGTGGAAAAAATCTGATTTTTTTTGTTTTTGGCTGTAAAAAATACCATTTTATGTAAACAAATTACAAAAAATGGTACAAAAAACAACCTCAAAAGTCCGAAAAACCGCTTAAATGCGTGGTTTTTTATTTTTAAATATGTGTTCTAAAAGGCTTATGAGAACCATATAAATAACTGTAAAAAGGGGTGAGATTTTTGTGGACAAAGCCATAGAGCAAATCTTATCAAAACTTCCTGTTGATATAGCCCAAAAATTAACCAGATGCAGTTATAAAAATCTTCAGGAAATTCGGTTTCGGACAGGAAGACCTGTTATGCTTTATTATTCAGATAAAAGAGTGTTTCTTGAGGATGGGGGAGAAATTGTAGTTTCGTCCCGTGCTGATATAGAAAATCTGGTAAGCAGTCTTTGTGCCAACTCGGTTTATGCGTATACGGAGAACATTAAAGAGGGATTTATTACAATTGCGGGAGGACATCGGGTTGGCATAGGGGGACGAGCAGTCATAACTCAGGGGGAAATTTCAAACATTACAAATTTTTCATCCGTTAACATAAGAATTGCCCGTGAGTATAAACACAGTGCAGACAGTTGTATGAACATTATAGAAAAAAACGGCAGAATTTTTAATACCGTTATAATATCAGCTCCCGGTGCAGGCAAAACCACTTTGCTTCGTGATATGTCAAGACAGCTTTCTAAAAAGTACAAGGTTACAGTAGTGGACGAGCGTTTTGAAATTGCGGCAGAAAATCACGGCTTACCACAGTTTGATATAGGATTGCAGACGGATGTTCTGTCCGGTTTTTCGAAATCGGACGGAATAACACACGCGTTGAGGTCATTATCACCTGATGTGATAATCTGCGATGAAATAGGAACGGCGGAGGATATAAGGGCCATCGAAAATGTGCTGAAGGGAGGCTGTAAAATCATAACCACAATGCACGGGTACAGCATCCAAGAGGCAATGGAAAAAAAGCGTGAGCTTATGTCACTTTTTGAGGTGGCAGTGCTTTTGCATAAGATTAAAGGAAAACCGGAGGTAGCGGAATGTTTAAATTTACAGGAATAATAATGATAGTTTTGTCCTGTGCCTTTTATGTTATGAAAAAAGCAGAGGTAATAAAGATAAAGTATACTAATTTTTCACAGATGCGTGCAGCAATTACTCGGTTAAAGCATGAGATGAGCTTTTCGTTGCCGGAAATGAGTACTCTGTGCAAAAAAATATCAGAAGAAACAGAAGGTGAAATTTCTCAGTGCTTTTTGCGCACATCGGAGTTACTTTGTAATGATGCAAACCTTTCTTTTAAAGACGCATGGGCAAAAGCCGGTGAGGGTTTGGAGCTTTTTTCACCTGAAGTTGCAAAGGCAGTAGGGGAATTTTCAAAAAACTTTGGAAAGAAAACTCTTGATATAGAGCTTGAAAATTTACAAAAAACAGAAAAACAGTTTGAAATATTACAAACTCAGGAGCAACAATCTTACGAAAAAAACAAAAAGCTTGTTTATACTCTTGGGGCAACGGCAAGTGCTGCGGTTGTGATTTTATTCATATAGGAGGACATTATGGGCATAGACCTTATATTTAAAATTGCGGCAATAGGAATACTGGTCAGCGTATTAAATCAGGTGCTTATCCGTGCAGGCAGGGAGGAACAAGCAATGCTGACTACACTTGCCGGACTTGTGGTAGTGCTTTTGATGGTTATTCAACAGATTGACTATCTTTTTGAAACGGTGAAATCAATTTTCAATTTGTAGGTGAGCAATGGACGCAATTAAGATAATGGTACTGGCAATTACAGGAACAATGCTTACGCTGGTGCTAAAAGAACAAAAGCAATCCTTGGGAATGCCTTTGGCGGTTTTGTGTGCTTTGAGTGTGTTTTTTGCGGGATTGCCATATCTTGAGGAAATAGTTACATATGTGCGCACTCTTCATAAAAGTCTGGGCGCAGTTGGCTCATATATTGGCGTGCTTCTCAAAATAACAGGTATTGCCACAATATCCGGTATGGCGGCAAAGCTGTGCGCCGATGCAGGAATGTCGGCCGTGTCTGCAGCGGTAACTCTGTCAGGCAAAGTCATTTGTATAAGTCTTGTTTTGCCTGTAATTGCAAAATTCTTAAACGGGCTTTTATCAATACTTCCTTAACTCAAAAAGGTGAAAACATATGAAAAAAATATTATTTGTACTGAGTTTCTTCCTATTATTATATACACCATATATAGTGGAGGCGGAAGAAGTCTATAACATTATAGACGAGGTGGAGTCGCCTGCGGGATATGATGTAAAACAAACAGCTCAGGATGCAATATCAGGAAAGTTGTCTGTTACATTTTCGGGAATAATTCAGGGACTTGCTTCCCTTTTTATAGGAGGAATTCAAGAGAACCTCCCTGAAATAATAAAACTCACAGTAGTTGCCGTTATGTCGGGACTTGTGCTGAATCTCGGCATAGACAAAGATGAAATCGGTGTAATTGCATTTGTTGCAATAGTATCAGCAATTTCTATAAAGACTTTTTCCTATGCGCTAAATACAGCGCTTGAAACTATAGATGCGTTGTTTTTGTTTATAAGTGCATTGATGACACCTGTGGCAACTGCTGCCTCTACAGGGGCGGCGGCAACGGGCGCTGCAACGGTTGCAACATTTGTTTCTATGCAGGTTTTCATATACATATGTAAGTCAGTTTTACTGCCATTGGTAAGTGTTATTGCGGCTTTTTCCCTGTGCGATAAATTTGGCAGAACGGCGTATCTTAAAGGTATAAACACAATATTAAAGCAGATTCTTAAGTGGAGTACAGGCCTTATGATTACAGTTTACGGCGTTGTGGTAGGTATGCAAACACAAACGGCGGCAAGCTTTGATTCGCTGGCGGGAAAAAGCATAAAGTTTGCTATAGGCAGCTTTGTTCCTGTTGTTGGCGGTGCTCTTTCGGACTCTTTGGAAACGGTAATTACCAGCGCAAAGGCAGTAACTAATGCTTTAGGCGTGGCAGGAATATTAGGGGTTGGTTATATATGTGCAGTACCCCTTATAAATATTTGCGTAATATCCTTAAGCTTCAAGCTGGCGGCGGCAATAGCTTCGGTTACTTCGGAAAAACGCGTATCTGCCGTTATAAGCGAAATTTCAGAAAGCATAGGCAGAGTAGCTCTGATTTTAATGTCTGTGGCGGTTATGTTTATAATCAGCCTTGCTATGCTTTGCAGCTTTGGAGGTCGTTAATATGAGCGAATATCTTAAAACAGTTGTAATCGCTGTGGTGGCTGTAAGCGTTATTTCGGTGCTGTTTTCAAAGGACAGCTTTGGAAAATACGCAGACCTCTTAGCTGGAATTGTTGTAATGACCGTGGTTGTTGCGCCGATATTTAATATAGGAAAAGAAATGGAAACTAATTTTGATTCCATTGATATAAAGCAAATAGAACCTATTGCTACTTCCTATTTGATGGACGAGTTTGAAAAGGAGCTTGCTACAAAAGTTCGCGGAGAAATAAAAAGAAGAACAAATACAGAGGTTTTAGTAACGGTATATGCCCGACAAACAGAGGATACGGTGGAAATAAACCAAGTGGAAATTTCGCCGTATTCGGGTGAGTATGTGCAGATTATTTGCGAATTTTTGGGCATTGAGGAGGAAAAAGTGACTAAAAAATGAAGATGGACATAAAAGAAATACTTAAAAAAATTTCGGGACAAATCAAGAATACAAAAGTACTGGCTGTCATATTTATAGTAGGGATAGGGCTTATACTTTTTCCTTCAGGAGGAAAGCGCGAGGAAAAAGTAAGCAGTGAAAAAACACTAACCGGAGCCGAATACAAGGCGGAATTGGAAAGCGAACTCAAAAGCATATTATCCCAGATTAAGGGGGCGGGTAAGGTAAGCGTTATGATTACTTTGTCTGATGAGGGAAATACTTATTTTGCCGTTGATGAAAGTGTAAATTACACAGATGATGAGGGCAAAAAAAACCAAAGCATGGAAACGGGTCATGTGCTAAGAAGCGAAGACTCAAACACAGAAGAGCCACTTATCACAAGGCGTACATACCCCGAAATATCAGGCGTCTTAGTGTGTGCCGACGGAGCTTTTGACCCACAGGTAAAAAACAATATAATCAAAGCAGTGGAGGCGCTTTTGGGAGTGCGGAGTCATCGGGTGGAAGTGTTGGAACGAAAATAGAAAGAGGGTAAAAAATGAAAAACAGAAAAAAAGACAAAAACAAGATGTTTATCGTAAGAAAAAGACAGGTTGCAGCAGTATCCCTGATACTTTTGATAGGTATTGCAGGATACCTTAATCTGAGTATAAAGAATTCACAGGACCCTAATGTTTCTGTAATGTATAACGAAACTACAAAAAAATTGGGCGAGGCAAAAATGGTAAATTCTACAGGTGAAGGAAGCGAACCTACATCTGATTATTTTGCAAATGCCAGAATTGAAAGAGAAAAAAAGCGTGACGAATCAATAGAAATGCTTTCAGAAATACTTAATTCCGACGGTGCCGATGCGGTGTCAAAAGAAAACGCACAAGGTCAGATTGAACTTTTGGCAAAATTCACCGAGTGTGAAGTATCAGCTGAAAATCTTATCAAGGCCAAAGGCTATTCAGACTGCATAGTATTTATGGGCGAAAATGTGACAAGTGTTGCCGTTATGACCGAAGGACTTAACGAAATTGACGCGGCAAACATTATACAAATTGTAACAGACACAGGCGCTTGTACAGCCGAACAGGTAAAGATTGTAGAGATAAAACCCAATTAAGTTTAAAAAACTGTTGTAATTTATTAGAATTAATGGTATAATAAGCTTAACTAATAAGAAAAATCATTCGGAGGTACTTACGATGGCAGATAGAGAAATTACTTTTGAAGCGGCGGATAACGGCGGTTCTATCAAAATAGCTAATGAAGTTGTAATGACAATCGCATCTCAGGCAGTTAGTGAAGTAAAGGGTGTAACTGTTGCTTCCACATTGGCTGAGGGCATTGTGGATATGATAGTTAAGAAGAACTCACAGCGTGGTATTCGTATAAACACAGATGAAGCTACAGGTCTTACAGATGTTGATGTTCATATCAATGTAGCTTATGGTATCCATATTTTAGAAACATCATGGGCTGTTCAGGAAGCTGTAAGAAAGAACATTACAATGATGACCGATGTAAAACTCGGCAAGGTTAATGTTTTTGTTGACGGCATAATTCTTGAAAAAGAACCCAAACCCCAGAAGGTTAAAGAAGAAAAAGAAGACAAAAAAGACAAAAAAGACAAAAAAGAAAATTAATTTATATATGGGAATCGGGTTGCCGATTCCCATATACATTTACAAAAGAGGTACAAAGATGAAAATAGGATTTATTGGTGGCGGCAATATGGCAGGCGCTATAGTTAACGGAGTTGTTGCATCAGGACTTTGCAAGCCATGTGATGTAACGGTGTGTGATATAAGTGCCGAAATGTTGAAAAAATACGATAACGGCATTGTGACATCTCAGAATAACAGTGACGCACTTTCGTGTGATTACATAGTTTTGGCTGTAAAGCCTTTTATAATGTCTAAAATTTTGGAGCAGCTTGCGTCACATGATTTAAAGAATAAAGTATTTATTTCTATAGCGGCAGGTATTTCCGTAGCGGAAATAAAGAGCGTATTAGGCAAAAATGTCAAGGTGGTACGCGTTATGCCCAATACTCCGGCTCAGGTAGGCGAGGGTATGACAGTAATAGCCAAGCCTGATGAGTGCGTAACAGAGTCCGAGATGCTGGAGGTTGTAAGCATTTTTGATGGTGTGGGCAAAACCGAAATAATGTCAGAATCTATGATAAATGTGGTAACAGGAGTGTCAGGTTCTTCTCCTGCTTATGTGTTTATGCTGATTGAAGCTATGGCAGATGCAGGCGTTACAGGCGGTATTCCCAGAGATGCGGCGTACAAATTGGCAGCCCAGAGCGTTTTAGGCTCGGCTAAAATGGTGCTTGAAACAGGCAAACACCCCGCAGAGCTAAAAGATATGGTTTGCTCACCTAAGGGAACAACAATCGAAGCTGTAGCAGAGCTTGAAGCGCGAGGCTTTCGTTCAGCAATAATCGAAGCAATTAAAAAATGTAACGAAAAAGCGAATAATATAAAGTAACAAAAAAGCTGAACGAAATTTTCGTTCAGCTTTTTTGTTTTAGTTAGCCTGTATAATTTCAATATCGGTTGCTATAAATATTAAATCTTTCTTTTCGTATGTGAGTTGAAGCATTGTGCCTCGCATGATTTTTAAGTTATCTTTGTCTTTGTTGAAAATATCGATTTTGTGCTGTACTTCGTCGGAAATAACAAATTCCCATTCTTTTCCGTCAATCATTATTTTCAAAAAGCCTTTTCCCATAACGGACAAACCGCCCTGAGCGTAAAGGGTGTCGCCTGATTCAAAAAACTTTCCCTCAGGATGTGTAATAGCAGGGTTTGCATCAGCC
>JAGBXV010000098.1 GCA_017629115.1 Clostridia bacterium
CGTAACTTCCATACGCTCCAAGTATATAACAGGTGAAAATGTGTTCATTCTTCCCTCGTATATAAGGCTTAAAAAATAAGTATTTAAAACATCGTCAAAATGATGTCCGTAAACCACTTTGTCAATATTTCTTGATTTAACAGCGGCACACATCGCCCCTCGTCTGAGTTTTGCACAAAGTGAACAAGGGTTTTCTTCTTTTCTTATATCAAATACAATCTGCTTTATGTCGGTGCGCTCAATATGATAAGGAATATTTTGTTCTTCGCACAATTTTTCAATAGGTGTATAGTCCATATCAGAAAAACCTAAATCAATGGTTACTGCTTCTAAATGAAACTTTTTAGGATAAAAATGCTGTAAGTTTTTCATAGCAAGCAAAGCCACCAAAGAATCCTTGCCTCCTGATACACCTACTGCAATTCTGTCGCCATCTTCTATCATATTGTAATCTTCAACTGCACGACGCAGTCTGCTTAAGATTTTTTTCATATAATTTCTCCTCTTATTTATGCTATTAGTATACCACTTTCGGCATTTTTTTTCAACTTTATTTTATTTTTTCCAAAATAAGTCTTTTCTTTTGGAAAAATATAATATATAATATAATCAGCAAAATTTCTTTTCGGAGGTAGTTGATGAGTATATTTAACTTTTTTACCCTTTTGGGTGGACTTGCCATATTTATTTATGGTATGAATCTCATGGGCGAAGGTTTGGAAAAGCGTTCAGGTGACAAATTAAAAATCATTTTAGAGCACCTTACTTCAAGCCCTTTAAAAGGACTTATTTTAGGTATAGTTGTTACAGCTGTTATCCAGTCCTCATCTGCCACTACTGTTATGGTTGTAGGTTTTGTTAACTCAGGAATTATGAACATTACCCAGTCAATAGGCGTACTTATGGGTTCTAACATCGGTACAACAATGACGGCATGGATACTGAGTTTAACAGGTATTGAGGGCGATAATTTCTGGATTCAGCTTATAAAGCCTTCAAGCTTTGCTCCCTTACTTGCTTTTGTAGGCGTTGTATTTACTATGTTTACAAAATCTGAGAACAAAAAGAACACAGCTATTATTTTAATCGGTTTTTCAATACTTATGACAGGTATGGATTTAATGTCAGCAGCAGTTGAACCTTTGTCAGAGAGCGAAGCATTCCAGAAAACGCTTATTTTATTTGAAAACCCGATTTTGGGTGTTTTAGTTGGTACATTACTTACAGCTGTTATTCAGTCCTCATCTGCATCGGTGGGTATTTTGCAGGCGTTGTCTCTTTCAACACCTATTTCATTTGCAACTGCTATTCCGATTATCTTAGGGCAGAACATCGGTACCACAGTTACAGCTCTGCTTTCTTCAATCGGAACAAACAGAAATGCAAGGCGTACTGCAGTACTCCACTTTTTAATTAAACTTATAGGCGTTGTGGTATTTTTAATACCCTTCTACATTATACAGTTTACAGTAGGATTCAGCTTTTTAGGTGCAAATGTAACACCTGTTACCATAGCTATTTTCCACACAGTATTCAACCTTATTTCAACATTAGTATTATTCCCCTTCTGCAAACAGTTGGAAAAGCTTGCATATCTGGTTATCAAAGATACAGACACAGCAGAAGAAGTTCAATTGTTGGACGAGCGTCTTATCCCTACACAAACAATCGCTATTGCCCGTGCTAAAGAAGTTACAAACGATATGGCACGCATTTCTCGTGAGAGCGTAATTTTAGCTATGGGACTTATGGAAAAGTACGACCAAAATGTTGTTGATACGATTTATGCTAACGAAGAAAAAGTAGATATCTATGAAGATAAATTAGGAACATATCTAGTAAAACTTTCAAGAGAAAGTCTTAATACAGACGACGCCCATACAGTATCTACACTGCTTCACTCAATCGGTAATTTCGAGCGATTGAGCGACCACGCTATAAACATTGTAAAGGTTGCCAAAGAGCTTAACGAAAAAAGTCTCGGTTTTTCAGAACCCTGTTGTAAGGATATTGAAGTAATTTCTAACGCCTTGGTTGAAATTTTAGACATCACAACGGATGCCTTTGTTTCAGTTGACCTTGAAAAGGCAAAATATGTTGAACCTTTAGAACAGCTTATTGATAAATTAAATATCAAGATGAAAAACAGACATATTAACCGTCTGCAGCAAGGAGAATGTTCTATCGAGGCAGGATTTGTATTCTCCGATTTACTTACCAATTACGAGCGCATTGCTGACCACTGTTCTAACATTGCCGTGTGCCTAATCGAGGTTGCAAACGACAGCTTTGAAACACACGAATATCTGAGTCATGTAAAACATGACGGCGAAAATGATTTCGTAGCACGATACGAAGAATACAAGAAAAAATATCAGATATAAGCAATAAAAAAGAGCCCATAAGGGCTCTTTTTTATTTTATAAATTCATCTTTTAATTTGTGCAACGCTTCTATGTAGCCTGCTTTTCCGTGTCCGCAAATCTGGAACGCGCACACATCCTCAATAACAGATGTGTGTCTGAATTCCTCACGCTTGTGAATGTCTGATAAATGAACTTCAGCAACAGGCAACATAACCGTTTCAATAGCGTCACGAATTGCGTAGCTGTAATGAGTATATGCACCTGCGTTTAATATAATAGCATCTACCCTCTTAAAGCAGGAGTGTATGCAATCAATAAGTGCACCCTCAGAATTTGACTGGAAACACTCCACTTCAAAACCTAAGGTTTTACCCTCATCAATCACCATTTTTTCAATATCTGCCAAAGTGTCCGTACCATAAATTTCGGGAGGTCTTACGCCTAACATATTAAGGTTTGGACCGTTTATTAACATAATTTTTCCGTACATAACTATACCTCTTAAAGATAAAGAATACTTTTTGCGTGAGCTACTTCTTCTTCAGACGGGGGCTTTACATCCTTTAATGAATAATCTAACCCTAACTTTTCCCACTTTTGTTTACCAAAAGAATGATAAGGAAGAAGCTCAATTTTTTCAACAGTTTTTAAGCTGTCAACCAAACCTTTTATTTTAGAAAGACTTTCATCACTTCCTGTAACACCCGGAACAAGCACATGGCGAATCCACATAGGCTTTCCAATATTAGAAAGATAGTGAGCAAACTCTATGATATTTTCGTTTGTGTGACCTGTAAGCTCATTATGGGCATCAGCATCAAATTCTTTAATATCAAGCATTACAAGGTCAGTAACTTCTAAAAGCTTTTTATACTTTTC
>JAGBXV010000099.1 GCA_017629115.1 Clostridia bacterium
GCATCTATTGCGGCGTTCTTTCCCGGACCGCTTTTTGCAGGGTACTACGCATCAAAGGCGTATGTTTATCGCCTTACACAGTCATTAGCAGAAGAATTGAGAAGACAAAAAAGCAATGTAACAGTGAGCGTTTTATGCCCAGGCCCTGTGCATACTGAATTTGAAGATGTTGCTAATGTATCATTTGGAACAGGCAAAGAGCCAATGGCAAAGGGTATGATATTAGAAAGCCAAAAAGTTGCACGGTATGCAATAAAGAAGATGATACAGGGAAAGTTAGTTATAATCCCCGGCAAGCTTATGAAGATTTGTGCCTTTTCTCGGCGCATAGTGTCAGATAAACTTATGGCAAAAATTCTTTACACAGTACAGAGTAAAAAGATGACAAAGAGATAACAAAAAACCTCAGCGTATGCTGAGGTTTTTTGTTATTTTAATTCGTTTAAGCAATTAGGACAGATATTCTTTCCCTTAAATGGAATTACATCCTTTGAGCTTCCGCAAAAAACGCAGGTAGGCTCGTACTTTTTTAAAATAATTCTATCGTCGTCCACATAAATTTCCAAGGAATCTTTTTCTGCAATATCTAATGTTCTTCTTAATTCTACGGGTAAAACAATTCTTCCTAATTCATCCACTTTTCTTACAATACCTGTTGATTTCATAAAACCGCCTCCAAAATTTTCTTTCACAGTAATTATACCACTATGAAATTATATAGTCAACGAGAAGAACTTGAATTTTTTGTGAACTTTTGTCACATTTTTACTTTTTTGGTATGCTGTAGGAGGGTTTGTTGTCCACCTTGATTACGCAAGCAAAGCGCTCGTCTTGTGTTGTGATATTTTTCTTAATCATTGAAAGTGTTTCTTTGCGTTCGTCATCGGTTAGTTCGAATGGAACTTCTAAATCGAATATGAGATTTATTCGTGTTTCACCGTCGGTCATACGAAAATCGTGCATACCAAGCTCCGAATTTATTTCGGCAATTATATTTTTAACCATTTCTCTTGTTTCGTTTACTTTGTCGTTGCTCACAAGTATCGGGTCGGTGTGGATTACAGTTTCAATACCCAGTTCTTCCATTATACGCATTTCAAGGGCGTCAATAATTTCGTGAAGCATAATTGCGGACTTTTCGCAGGAAACCTCGGCGTGAACTGATGCTAGGGTTCTTCCCGGTCCGTAATCGTGCACAATAAGGTCATGAATGCCTAAAATTTCATTATCGGATAGTATAATCTCGGCTATTTTTTCGGCAACAATCGGGTCAGGAGAAGTACCCAAAAGCGTTCCAATTGTTTCCCAGGCAAGTTTAATACCTGATATGCAAATCATTATAGCTACCGCCGTACCTGCAATACCGTCTATTACAGGAGGAAGGAAGTTGCACAGTACAACGGAAAGCAAAATTACCGTTGTGGCGATTGCGTCGTTCAGACTGTCGGACGATGTGGCAAGGAGTACATCCGAATTTATTTTTTTGCCCAAAAATTTAACGGCAAAAAACATCCATAGTTTAATAAGCACTGAAACGCCAAGAATAGTCAAAAGCATTATATTAAATTCAGGACGCACAGGATTTAAAATTTTATGAAATGATGACTTAACAAGCTCAAAGCCCATAGTAATTATAATAAAGGAAACGATCAACGAGCTTATGTATTCAAACCGCCCGTGTCCAAAGGGGTGTTCTTCGTCAGGACGCTGATTTGAAAGCTTTGCCCCAATCATAGCAACTATAGAAGAACCCATATCAGACAGGTTGTTAAATGCATCCGAAACTATGGCTATAGAGTTAACCAAAGTACCAATAGTTAGTTTTAATACAAAGAGGACAATGTTGCATATAATCCCCAAAATACCGCCAAAAACACCGTATGCTGAACGCACCGAGGGAGCTGTTATATTCTCGGCGTCTTTTATAAAACTTTTTGTCAAAAAGCGTATTAACAAATAAATCCACCTCTTAAATTTGTGATAGAAATTATTATACAACATTATGAGCAAGTTTGCAACAAAAGAAACACACAATTCCAAAAATCGACATATAATGTCATGAGGCGACTCAAAATACTATATGGAGGTAAATACTATGTGTGGAATTTGCAGAACTGTAAACTGTGTACGCAGAAGACTGTTCGGTAGTTGTGGTTGCGGTTGCAACAATAACCGTAGCACCGGTTGCGGTTATTCAACAACCTACAGTTACAACGGCTGTGATGACGATTGTTACCGTCAGAGAAATACAGATGGTTGTAGCAATGGCAGATATGCCGAGCCCAGAACTCGCATAAGCTGTGCAAATCAGCGTAATAACGGTTTTACACCTTGTTGTGAAGACAGCGACTGTGGATGTCATAAACATCACGACGATTGCTGTGACTAAGAATAAAAAACCGCCCATCGGGCGGTTTTTTTACTTTCTTTTAATTACATCAAATCTGTAACCTTGTTCTTTAAAGTATTTAATAATAGCCGGCAACGAGTCAGCGGTTGCTTGTTTTGCTCCCGCGTCGTGCATAAGCATTACAAGAGAATCTCTGCCCGAATCCCTTGCAGAGCGGATTGCCCTGTTATAAAGGTCAGCAGAAACGGGATTTTTTGTTTCCGAGTCACCTGTCAAACAATTCCAATTTACATAAGGTATGTCATTTTCCAAAAGAACCTCCTTGAATTCTGAGCGTTCTTCACGGAAGGCTCCTCCCGGAAAGCGGATTACACCGGCATATTTGTCCTCGCCGACGATATTGACAATAACATCACGGGCTTTGTTAATATCTTCAATGAATGCCTCGGGTGAACTGTATATTGCTGTCA
>JAGBXV010000100.1 GCA_017629115.1 Clostridia bacterium
CTAAAGCTGCTCTTACCGCAGGAGCTGTCTGTACAACAACATGTTTTGATTCATCAGCTATTGCTTCCCAAACCGCTTCTGTACTGTCTTTTTCATACAGAGCACCAACAGGGCAAGCCGCGATACACTGACCGCAGTTTACACAATCTGTGTTTGATAGGGGAAGGCCAAAGGTTGAACCGATTTTTGTTGCAAAGCCTCTGCCTTGAGCGTCAATTGCGCCTACTGTCTGTACTTTTTTGCACATAGCTATACAACGACGGCAAAGGATACATTTGTTATTATCACGAACAATAGAGGGTGATAAATCGTCAATTTCGTGTTCCGTCATTTCGCCCTCAAAAGCAATATCTGTAACACCTAACTCGTCACAGAGCTTTTGGAGTTCACAGCTCTGGTTTCTCGTGCAGGTTAAGCACTTTCTATCGTGATTTGAAAGAGTTAATTCTAAAACTGTCTTTCTTGCTTTTCTAACTTTTTCAGTATTTGTAAATACTTCCATACCTTCGTTTACAGGATAAACACAAGCAGTAACCAAGCCTTTAGCGCCCTTTACTTCAACAAGGCACATACGGCAAGCACCAATTGCGTTTATATTCTTTAAGAAACAAAGTGTAGGGATTTTTATGCCGGCATCCTTGGCAGCCTGTAAAATTGTATAATTTGCAGGCACTTCCATGGCAATGCCGTTTATTTTAATATTTACCATATCCATTCTCTTGCTCCCTCCTCTTACTGTTTGCTGATTGCATTAAACTTACATGAGCTTTCACAAGCACCACATTTAATACATTTAGCAGTATCAATAGTAAACGGACTCTTGATTTCGCCCGAAATAGCATTAACAGGACACTGTCTCGCGCAAAGGCTACAACCTTTACACTTTTCGGGGTCAATCTTGTATGAGAGCAACGCTTTACATACGCCTGCAGGACATTTTTTGTCAACTACATGGGCGATATATTCGTCACGGAAATAACGCAATGTGCTAAGAACAGGGTTGGGAGCTGTTTGACCAAGTCCGCAAAGTGCAGTAGACTTGATACCCTCTGCAAGTTCTTCCAACTTGTCAATATCAGCAAGTGTTCCGTTACCCTTTGTGATACGGTCTAAGATTTCAAGCATCCTCTTTGTACCAACACGGCAAGGTGTACATTTACCGCAGGATTCATCAACTGTAAATTCCAGGAAGAACTTAGCAATATCAACCATACAGGTATCTTCGTCCATTACGATAAGACCGCCCGAGCCCATCATTGAGCCGATAGCAATAAGTGAATCATAATCAATAGCTGTATCAATGAGCGATGCAGGGATACATCCGCCTGAAGGACCACCGGTTTGTGCTGCTTTGAACTTTTTACCGTTGGGAATGCCTCCGCCGATTTCTTCAACGATTTCACGAAGTGTTGTTCCCATAGGAATTTCAACAAGACCTGTATTTTTGATTTTACCGCCTAAAGCGAACACTTTAGTACCTTTACTTTTTTCTGTACCGATTGATGTGAACCAATCAGCACCGTTTAAGATAATCTGTGTTATATTCGCGTAGGTTTCAACATTGTTTAAAAGTGTGGGTTTCTGCCAAAGTCCCTTGTTAGCCGGAAATGGCGGTCTGGGTCTGGGTTCGCCACGGAAGCCTTCTATTGATGTCATAAGTGCTGTTTCTTCACCGCAAACGAATGCGCCGGCACCTAATCTTATCTCCAAGTTAAAGCAAAAGTCTGTTCCAAAGATGTTATCACCCAACAAACCATATTCTTTAGCTTGCTCAATAGCTATTTTTAATCTCTGTACAGCGATAGGATACTCTGCACGGATATAGATATAGCCCTGATCTGCGCCAACTGCATAAGCCGCAATAGCCATTGCTTCAATTACCGCATGGGGGTCACCCTCTAAGATTGAACGGTCCATAAATGCACCGGGGTCACCTTCGTCGGCGTTACAAGCAACAAACTTTCCGTTTTCACCGTTTGCATTAGCTGTAAACATCCACTTAAGACCTGTGGGGAAACCTGCACCGCCACGGCCACGAAGACCTGATTTTTTAATTTCTTCAATTACACCTTCAGGTGTCATCTCAGTGAGTGCCTTACCAAAAGCCTGATAACCGTCTGTACCAATGTATTCTTCAATGTTCTCAGGGTCGATAACACCGCAGTTTCTCAATGCTATACGACGCTGTTTTTTATAAAAGTCAACTTCGTTCAAGGATTTAACATTGTCGTTTTCCAATGTTTCCTGATAAAGGAGTCTTTTTACTATTCTTCCCTTCAAGAGGTGTTCTTTTACTATTTCTTCAACATCTTCTACTTTAACCATGCTGTAGAAAGCACCCTCGGGATAAATAACTACAACAGGACCTAAAGCACAAAGACCAAAACAACCTGTCTTAATAATTTTTACTTCTTTCTCAAGATCGTTTTCAGCTAAACGCTTCTCAAATTCTTCAATAAGCTTTACACTGCCTGAGGATGTACAGCCGGTACCACCACAGACAAGCACATGTGCTCTTGCAAAATCCATTTACCGTTACCTCCTCAGTTATTCCGCCGCACCAATAGTAAACTCTGTAACAACTTTGCCGTTTACTATGTGCTCTGCTATAATTTTTCTTGCTTTTTCTTCTGTCATTTTAACATATGTCACGCGTTCTTTGCCGGGTTCAAAAACTTCGACAATAGGCTCTAAGCGGCACATACCGATACAGCCTGTTTGTGATACATTAACATTTGCTAGGTTTCTCTTGCCTACTTCGTCAACCAAAGCAGCTAAAACCGGTCTTGCACCTGCTGCAATACCGCAGGTTGCCATACCAACAACAATTCGTGTTGAGCTGTCAGATTCACGACGAACTTCAACCTGATTTTTGATTTTATTTTTTATTGCCTCCAGTTCTGCCAAGCTTTTCATTTTCCTACCTCTTTTCTTGTTTTTAAGAGTCAAGCTCTGCGAGCCCCTCCTCTATATGTCCCCTAATCCACATTGTGATTTCGGGGTTTGCAAGGCTTACATCACCTAAAATTTCTTTTATTTGTCTTGTGTCAAATAAAAACTCTTTATCTTCTTTAATGTGATGATAAATAAAATCTATACTGTCATTGCCTGAGGTTAAGATTTGCATAGTTTCAGCCATATTGCCAAGGGGTTGTCTGTCTATATGGTCGTATGTGAAGGTCACACACACAAGTGTTCCAACTCCCTTTTTTGAAGATATTTTAAGCTTGCCACCTGTAGCTTCCGCCGCAGCCTGAAACATGGATAACCCCATACCAACCTTCCTTGTTGTTCGGATAGTTTTAAAGGGGTCAGTAACTGTTTTTAAAAATTCTTTGTCCATACCGCAACCGTTATCCTTGATTGAAATTGTGAGAGTGTTTTTTAAAACTTGCTCATTTATTTCAATTTCTATCTCTGTGGCTTTTGCTTTGATTGAATTATTTACAATATCTAAAACATGCAAAGACAATTCAAGCATAACTAATACCTCACAAATTAATTGTATTTTGCTAAAATTCCGTCAATGTCGTCAGGTGTGAGTCTGCCGTATACATCTTCATTCACTGTAAGCACAGGTGCTAAACCACAAGCACCAATACAGCGGGTAGCTTCAACTGAGTATTTACCGTCAGGAGTACACTCGCCCACATCAATACCTAATTTTTCTTTTATCTTGTCAAGCAGAGTGCCAGAACCCTTAACATAACACGCTGTACCTAAACATACCGCAATGTTGTATTTACCTTTGGGGTTTGTGGTAAACTGAGTGTAAAAGGTTACCACACCATAGATTTCTGCCATTGATACACCAAGCTCATCAGAAATAATTTTTTGAACTTCAATTGGAAGATAGCCGTAAATGTTTTGGGCCTCGTGAAGCACAGGGATGAGAGCACCGTCCTGTCCCTTGTGTTCTGCAATCGCTTTCATCAACTGCTCTTCCTGCTCCTTTGTGCCGGAAAATGCTACTGTTGTTATTTCGCTCAAGTGATTGACCTCCTTAAAATTATATAAAAATAATATTTTATTTCCGCATGATATTATTTTAACATTGATTTTTGTAATTGTCTATAAAAATTATGATTTTTTTCCCTGTTTTTTGTTGAAAATTATCAAAACAATTATTAATTGAGTGTAAAATTTGTCTTTTTCTATTTACACCACCAAAAAATTAAAGTATAATATATGTAGTAATTTAAAAAGGGAGTTCTTTTAATTGATTAAGGATTTATTCGGTACAGGTTTTACTTTGGAAAATATAATAATTCTTTTAATTCGTGTTTTTGTTGTACTTTTGGCAATCAGCGTTCACGAAATGGCTCATGGCTTTGCAGCTTTCAAATTAGGCGACAGAACTGCAAAATACGACGGCAGACTTTCGCTTAACCCTATTCGTCACATTGACCCCTTTGGTGCTTTGTGTATGTTGCTATTTGGTTTTGGTTGGGCAAAACCTGTTATGGTTAATCCTAATTATTTTAAAAACCACAAGCGTGATATGGCGCTCACTTCTTTAGCAGGTCCTGTGTCAAACTTCATCTTAGCATATATAGGTATGCTTGGACTTTTGTATTTATGCCCTATGACTAACAATATTTATGTTTGGTTATTTTTTGATATGCTTGTATCACTCAACATTGGTCTTGGCATATTTAACCTTATACCCATTCCGCCTTTGGACGGTTCTAAAATTTTTCTTTCACTATTACCCAGAAAAATTTACTACGAAATTATGAGATATGAGCAGTTTGGTTTTATAGTTTTAATTGCGGCACTTTATCTTGATGTGTTAGACCCGATTTTGCTTTTCTTCTCGGATAAAATAATAAATGTGTTATTCTATGCAGCAGGGGGTGGCTTGCTGTAATGCAACAGTTAGAAATTACAGAAAAAATCCAGCAGGAAGAAGACAGCCGTCACGCCGTTAAGCTTGATGTGTTTGAAGGTCCCCTAGAGCTTTTGCTGCACCTTTTAAAGAAAAATAAAGTCAGCATTTATGACATTCCCATTGTGAGCATTACCGAACAGTATTTCGAGTATATGAACACTTTAAAGGAATTTGACATTGAATATTCCAGCGAGTTTGTGGTTATCGCTGCAGAACTCCTGTACATAAAATCCAAAATGCTGTTACCCAAGCGTGAGGAAGAAAACGCAGAAGACCCCAGAGCGGATTTGGCAAAGCGTTTGGCTGATTACCAGCGCATGAAGGCTGTATCGGAAATTCTTAAGGAAAAAGAGTTTTCGGACTATTATAACTTCTATAAAGAGCCTGAAGTTTTACCCAAACGAGAGGCTGACTACTCTGACCAAAGCTTTGAAATTGATGTGTTGTTTCAGGCATTTTTATCAGTTTTAGACAAAAACGAGCGAAAAGCTCCCCCGCCGAAAAGTGCCTTTGGTGGCGTTGTCGGTAGAACTTTGGTGTCTGTTAAATCAAGAGCTGACTTTATTCGCACAAAGCTCAACACGAAAAAGAAAGTCACATTCACATCACTTTTTGAAGATGACGATTCAAGGCAATCAATCATTGCAACTTTTTTAGCTTTACTTGAGATGATAAAACTTGAGCTTATAAAGACTAAAATTTCAGGCAATGATATATATTTAGAAAAGCTTAAGGACGGTGAAATAATAGATGAATATTGATGCCGTAATTGAGAGTTTGCTGTTTGTTTCGGGCGACGGTTTGGCAATATCGCAAATTGCCGAAATTTTAGAAATTACAGAAGAAGAAACCAAAAAACAAGTGGACAAGCTTAAAGTTTTTTACAAAGATAACAAACGCGGTATAGAAATCGTTGAATACGACGGCTACATACAGTTAAAGACTCCCGGGGATAATTTTCTATATGTTACCAAGCTTGCGGAGTCAAAAAGAAAGCAGCCCCTATCCCCTGCAGCTTTAGAGGCACTTTCAATCGTTGCATACCATCAGCCGGTAACACGCAGCAGCGTGGAATTTATAAGAGGTGTAAATTCTGACGGTCCCATGTCAAGACTTGTAGAGCGTGGTCTCATTGAGGAAACAGGCAGACTTGACGCCCCCGGAAGACCTATTCTTTACAGCACTACCAAGGAATTTTTAAGAAGCTTTGGTCTTAGCTCTTTAAAGGATTTACCGGATATTGAGGATTTGGCAGCACAGTTCCCGTATCTTGCCGTAGAAGAAGCAAGCGGCGAACAGATTGCGGTTACTGATAGCGAAGAACTTCCGACAGAACCGGAGGACGAAACAAACGAGTAAGTAGGTGATTTTGTTGACAGTTGTATTGATTGTTTTATTTTTGTTAATACTGCTGACAGGCGCTTTTGTACTGACGCCTATGGAATTTGGCGTGGAAATAATCAGAACAGCTAACAAAAACAACCTCTATCTTCGTTTTAAAATATTTGCAATACCGTTCAAAATAAGGTTAAATAAGAAAAAAAACAAAGAAAAAAAGCCAAAAAAGAAAGAAAACTCACTATCCTTTGAAAATTTCAGGAAAAATGTTTCTGAGTTTAAAGAAATCTATGATACTTCCAAAGACCATCTCAGAA
>JAGBXV010000101.1 GCA_017629115.1 Clostridia bacterium
GCTGAAGTTGATGAAAAGCTCCACGGCATTATGACAAACATCTTCAACAACTGCAACAACGCAGCTAAAGAATACGGCATGGAAGGCAACCTCATTGCAGGTGCTAACATTGCAGGCTTCCTGAAGGTGGCAGAGGCTATGATGGCACAAGGTATCGTTTAAGACAACCGGTGAAAATAGTCCGGAACATCAAAAGCAAAAAAAAGCACGCAGAAATTTTCTGTGTGCTTTTTGTTTTACATATTAATATTTTTTCCTGTATAGATGTTGGGTTTTACCTCTTCGTGTTTTGACTCAGGCGTTTTTGCATTAGCAAGCATCAGTTTAATTCGGTTTTGCTGATTTACCTTGCTTGCGCCGGGGTCGTAGTCAACGGCTACAATGTTTGCCTCAGGGTGGATTGCTTTTATTTTATTTTCCATGCCCTTTGCTACTATATGGTTTGGCAAACATCCAAAAGGCTGCGTGCAAACAATGTTTGTAACGCCTTCTTTGATAAGCTCTGCCATTTCCGAGGTAAGTAACCAACCCTCGCCCATCTTTACACCCTGACCGATATATTTTTCCGTTAAGTCTTTTTTATCATCAAAGCCAAGGGGCGCACGGAACACGCCGTGGTCTTTTACAATAGCATACATTTTGTTCTGCATATTTATCAAATAACGATAAACAAGTTTTACACCTGTAGTTTTTACAGCGCTTCCTCCGTAGAGTTTGTGGTCAACAATGCTGTTGTAGACACAGTAAAGGCAGAAATCCAAAAGCCCAGGAACAACAACCTCAGCGCCCTCGGATACTAAAAATTCTTCCAAATGGTTATTGCCAACTGGTGCGTATTTCACAAAAATCTCACCTACAATACCAACCCTTGGTCGGGGTGATCTGTCCATAGGAATTTCGGCAAAATCGCAAAGCATCTGTCGGAAGTATTTTTTCAGCTTTCCAAAAGGTGTAACACCTGTTTTTTCCCAGCGCTTCAAGAAAAAGTCGTGCCACTTGTCCACTACTTTTTGTGTATCACCTGAGTTTTTCTCATAGGGTTCACACTGGTTTTTTATCATCATTATAAAATCGCCAACTATCACTGCCGTCATAGCTTTAAACACTAACGATGGCGTTAATTTGAAACCGGGCTGTGGCGAAAGATTGGAAACATTGATAGATATTACCGGCACCTGAGGGTAACCCGCCTTAACTAACGCCTTGCGCAAAAGGTGTAAATAATTCGACGCTCTGCAACCGCCACCTGTCTGCGAAATCAACAGGGCAGTTTTATCTACATCAAATTTTCCTGAGTTAAGAGCCGCTATCATCTGACCTATTACGATTATGGCAGGATAGCACATGTCGTTATGAACATACTTAAGACCTGCGTCCACAATTTCAGGACCCTCGTTGTCAAGTATGTGAACCTTGTAACCCTCCTGCTCCATAATACTTCCTATCAAGGAAAAATGGACAGGTAGCATATTAGGCACAAGTATTGTGTGGGTTTTCTTCATTTCTTCGGTAAAAATCGGGAATTTTTCTTCCATTAGCATATCCCTCCTTTTTCCTTTTGCTCAACAGCACACATAAGGCTTCGTATTCTTATCTTTACTGCGCCCGAATTATTGATTTCGTCTATTTTAATCTGTGTGTAGAGCTTGTCGTTTTTCTCAAGAATTGAACGCACCTCATCTGTGGTTACAGCGTCAATACCACAGCCAAAGGATACCAACTGCACAAGGTTTGCACATTTATTTTCAGCACAGAACTTAGCCGCACTATAAAGCCTTGCATGGTAGGTCCACTGGTTGAGCACATCGACTTTACCTGCGTCTGCCAAATCGGACACGCAATCGTCCGAAAGAACCACAGCGCCCAGCGATGTGATAAGCTTATCAATGCCGTGATTGATTTCTGCATCAATATGATAAGGTCTGCCGCAAAGAACAATGACCGGCAGGTTTTCCTCACGAGCATAGGCAAGGGCTTTTTCGCCAGAGCGCCTGATATCCTGTCTGTATTCTTCATAAGCCTTATAGGCTTCGGCTGTAGCAAGCTTTACTTCCCCTCTTTTTAAATCCGGATAGTAACTCTTTAAATATTTATATATTTTTTTCTCAAAATCTTTTGGTCTGTCAACACCGATGAAAGGGTACATAAAATCAATATCTAATACGCTGCTCATATTAGCCGCAATAACCTCAGGGTAATATGCCACAACAGGACAATTGTAGTGGTTATCTCCCTTACCCTCATCAAAGTTGTATGTCATACAGGGATAGAAAATTTTATCGACACCTTTATCTATCAAATCCGCAATAGCGCCGTGAACAAGCTTTGCAGGATAACAGATAGTATCCGAAGGTATTGTGTCCCTGCCTTTTTCGTAAATCTTTCTTGTTGAATTTTCGGAAAAAATAACATTTATTCCAAGTTCAGCAAAAAACGCTTTCCAGAAAGGATACATTTCAATAACATTTAATGCATAGGGCATACCCACATTGCCTCTGGGAGCGTTTACCTCGTTACGGGATGCATCAAACCTTTCCCGCTTATAGGCATAAGCATTGGGCAAATCCTTGGCATCGCCTGCTTTTAGCGGCGTTTCGCAACGGTTACCCGATATGAACTTTCTGCCGTTTGAAAATGTGTTTACCTGGAGTCTGCACTTGTTTGTACAGCCGCCGCAATTGATTTCTTTTATTTCGTTTTTAAAGCTTTCAAGGTCTTCAGCACCAATAAGAGTTGAAGTTTCCTTTGATTCTTCCTTAGCATAAAGTGCCGCGCCAAAAGCGCCCATAAGCCCCGACACCGTGGGACGGGTTACAGTTTTACCTATTTCTCTCTCAAAGGCACGCAACACCGCATCGTTATAAAAAGTTCCGCCCTGAACTACGATATTTTCACCTAAATCATCGGCATCTTTTGCGCGAATAACCTTGTAAAGGGCGTTTTTAACCACACTCACAGAAAGTCCTGCTGATATATCGTCAACACCCGCGCCGTCTTTTTGCGCCTGTTTTACTGACGAATTCATAAATACTGTACATCTGGAACCCAAATCCACAGGGTGTGCCGCCATAACGCCAAGGCGTGCAAATTCTTCGGCTGAATGCCCCATAGATTTTGCAAAGGTTTCAATGAACGAGCCACAACCTGACGAGCACGCTTCGTTAAGCATTATGCTGTCAACGGCGCCGTTCTTTATTTTAAAGCACTTTATATCCTGACCGCCAATGTCTATAATAAAGTCGACCTCAGGCTGAAAATAGCTTGTTGCAGTAAAGTGCGCCATTGTTTCAACAAGTCCAAAATCCACGCCAAAGGCGTTAACCATAAGGCTTTCGCCGTAGCCTGTTGCGGCGGAAGCTCTTATTTTTATTCTGCCTGCGCAAAGCTTGTAAATCTCTAAAAGCGACTTTCTAACCGCCTCTAAGGGATTACCCTTATTTGAATTGTAATAGCTATACAAAATACGCTTGTTTTCATCAATCAGCACGAGCTTGATAGTGGTCGAGCCGCAATCAATACCCAGATATGCATCTCCTGTGTATGCCTCAATGTCGCTAAATTCAACAGCCGCCTTTTTATGACGGTCACAAAACTCCTGATACTCATCACTACTTTCAAAAAGAGGTTTTAAGTATGTGTTTTCTTCCTTGGTAGCAGCTGCACTTTCTATCTTTTCAATCAACTCATCAAAATCAGTTTGCGTACCGTTGGTATCGGCAAACATTGCAGCACCCGCAGCCACAAAAAACAAATCGCCCTCGGGGAAGATTGCGTTTTCTTCGGACAAGTTAAGAGCTTCAATAAACTGCTTCTTTAAGCAGTTAAAAAAGTGTAAAGGTCCACCCAAAAATGCGATTTTTCCTTCTAATTTTCTTCCTCTGGCAAGACCTGTTATGGTCTGCTCGGCAACAGCACGAAAAATACTTGCTGCAATATCCGACTTTTTAGCATTCTGATTTAAAAGGGGCTGAATGTCAGTCTTGGCAAATACACCACAGCGTGAAGCTATTGGGTAAATACGCTCAGCCTTCATACCCTCTGCGTCCATATCGTCAACAGACAGATTGAGAAGCACCGCCATCTGGTCAATAAAAGAGCCTGTACCACCGGCACATGTACCGTTCATGCGTTCTTCAACGCCGCCCGTTAAAAACAGAATTTTTGCATCCTCTCCGCCCAACTCCACAACAATATCCACATCGCCCAGGAATTTGTGTACTGCCTTTTCGGTAGCAAAAACCTCCTGAACAAATGAAACGCCCGCAGAATCAGCAAGTCCCATACCTGCAGAACCTGAAATAGAGACACGAAGTTCGTGTCCTGAGAGTACATCTTTTGCACTATTTAAAATCTCAAGTGCTTTGGTGCGCACCTGAGACATATGTCTTTCATAATGAGTAAATAACAATTCCTCTCCGTCAAGCACCACTACTTTAACCGTAGTAGAGCCAACATCTATACCTACATTGAGTGCCAATCTATCGCCTCCCGACCTTTAACTTTCGACACTTTCTACCTAAATATATATCATTTCTACATTTTATCATAAATTTTTAAAAATGGAATACCTTTTTTTAAATTTAATAAATTATTAATCTTTTTATTAAAATAGGGCGCAGTTCCCTGCGCCCTATTATATGTTATATAACTTAATTTCAGGCTTTGTTCTTCTGGGGTAACTGTACCAACACAATAGCCAAAAACATCAACGCACAGCCAACAATCTGAACCCCGCTCATGCTCTGAGACAAAATAATCCAGCCTGAAATCGCCGCAAATACAGACTCAAGCGACATAATGATTGATGCGGATGTGGGGTCTGCATACTTTTGCCCGATAACCTGCAAAGTGTACGCCACTCCACAGGACATAATCCCCGAATAAAGAAGCGCCGTCGAACAGGAAAGAATATTTCCTATCTGAGGAGTTTCTACCGTAAACATCAACACAGCGTTGATAGTGCCTGCCACGAAAAACTGAGTGCAGGAAAGCTTAAGTCCGTCCATGTCTGCTACAAACTTGTCAATACACAATATCTGCCCTGCAAAGAACACTGCACAAAGAATTGTCAGTCCATCGCCCATATTGAATGATACCTTCTCACCAAAAAGGCACAGAAAGTACATACCAACCACCGCTGTAAGTATTCCAAGCACCATTTTGCCTGTGAGCTTTTTACCCATAAAGAGTCCAATAATTGCCACAAAAATTATGTAAAGTGCAGTTAAAAAACCACTTTTTGCCGTGGTGGTGGTCTGTATACCGTAGGTCTGTAAGGTCTGCGCCGAACACAAAAACACACCGCAAATAATACCATATTTTAAAAGCTTTTTCATATTTGTGGGGCGGTAAGTTCCTTGCTTTTTCTTTGATTTATCTAAAACAAAGATCACAGGCAAAAGCACCAGCCCGCCCATTAAAGTTCTTATTGCCATAAAGGTATTGGGCTCAATGTACTCCATTCCTACACTCTGGGAAACGAATGACATACCCCAGATTATTGCCGTAATGAATAAAATTATATTTCCTTTTAGTTTTTTGCTCACTTTTTTCTCTCCACTATTTTAATACTACGCATTCCTCGCCAAGAATAGCACGAATTGCGCTCAACTGCTCATCGGTTGCCGCTACCCAAAGGTTCTTCGGGGCTAAGGAGGTTTGCTTTTTTTCCTCGTTGTAGATGTACACGGGAATGTTTCCGCTGTTTTCCGAAAGCAGAGGCTTTATCCTCTCCAGCAGGTAGTCTTTGCCTGTTGCAAATTTTAAAAACAGCTTTTTGTCCGGCTTTAACTCCTTTGACACTTTAGGGAGTTCTACTTTCTCAACCCTTGCTCCGTGGGTCAGGGGTTCTATCACATCACAAAGAATTTTTGGTTCTTCTTCCTCACGGAAACTGAGCTTTCCCGAAACTATTAAGGAGGCATCCTCAACCAAGTACTTTCTTGACCTGTCAAACACCGTGGGGAAAACAATGATTTCCGCCTGACCTGTCAGGTCTTCGGCAGTTATAAACGCCATCATTTTGTTATTTTTTGTTATTTTTGTCTTAATTCCTGATGCCAGCACACAAACTGTCACGGGCATACCGTCGATTAAGTTTTCCTCCGATTCCTCATCAATAAGGTCTGCAAAAGAAATAGTTGAAATCTGAGTTATTTCTTCAGCATATTCATTTAACGGATGTCCCGAAACATAATAGCCAATGCTTTCTTTTTCATACTTTAAGAGTTCTTTCTGTGAAAGTTCAGGCAAATCTTTCGGAGTTGCACTTCCCAAAAAGGCATCCTCTTCATCACCAAAGAGATTTATCTGCCCCTCTACATTTCTCTTTAAATCATCAGAATATGAGTCTATAATACTTTCGTATTCTGCTAAAAGATACGAACGACGCTCACCTAAAGAATCAAAGGCACCTGCCTTAATTAGATACTCGTGAACACGCTTGGTTATGCCTAATTTCACTGTTCTTTTCGCAAAATCTTTGTAGGATTTATAGTTCCCATTTAAATTGCGTTCGGCAACAAGAGCATCAACGCAACCAACGCCCACATTTTTAATAACCGCAAGGCCAAAACGAATATCGCCCGACTGTACAGCAAAGCCTGTGATACTCTTGTTAATGTCGGGAGGTAAAATCTTAATGCCCATACGAGTTGCCTCGGCTGAATACTTTGCTACCTTTTCAGGACTGTCTAAAACCGACGAAAGAAGCGCCGCCATATACTCCGCCGGATAAAAATGCTTTAAGTAAGCTGTCTGATAAGTTACAAAAGCATATGCCGCCGCGTGGGATTTGTTAAAGGCGTACTGAGCAAAATCCATCATTTCGTCAAATATAGCGTTCGCCACATTCTCAGAAACTCCGCGGCGCACCGCACCGTCAACTACTACATTGCCAGCCTCATCCACTATGCCGTGAATAAAGTTTTTGCGCTCGGCTATCATAACATCTTCTTTTTTCTTACTCATGGCACGGCGCACCAAATCTGCTCGTCCCAGAGAGTAGCCGCCCATTTTCCGCACTATTTCCATTACCTGCTCCTGATACACCATACAGCCGTAGGTCACATCCAAAATGGGCTCAAGCAAAGCGTGCTTATATACAACCTGTTCAGGATTTTCTTTATTCTTTACATAGCGAGGAATCTGGTCCATAGGACCAGGACGGTAAAGTGAAATTCCTGCTATAATATCTTCTATGCTTTCAGGCTTTAATTCCTTCATAAACTGCTTCATACCGGCACTTTCAAGCTGAAAAACACCTTCTGTTTCGCCCCTGCCTATCATTTCATACACGCCGGGTTCTGCTAAATTTATTGCGTCTATGTCGATTTTTTCACCTGTTGAGTTTTTAATAATGTTTAAAGCGTCCTTAATGATACCTAAATTACGAAGACCCAAAAAGTCCATCTTGAGTAACCCCAGTTCTTCAACAGTATCCTTTGGGAACTGAGTGATTACTACATCATCGTTTTTCTGCAGGGGCAAATATTCCGTAACAGGCTCACGCGCAATAACCACGCCTGCTGCATGTGTACCTGCGTTTCGGATTAACCCCTCCAATTTCATAGCGTCATCAATAAGTTCTTTTGCTATGTCGTCAGTTTCGTATTTTGTCTTTAAATCAGGGTTGAGATTTAATGCCTTTTCGATGGTCATTTTAAGGTCAAAGGGTATCATTTTTGCAATCACATCAGTGTCGGCATAAGATACATCCAATACTCTTCCCACATCACGGATTGCGTTCTTTGCCTTCATTTTGTTAAAGGTTATAATCTGGCAAACCCGCTCCCTGCCGTATTTTTCAACAACATAATCTATAACCCTCTGCCTGTCCTCGTTACAGAAGTCAACATCAATATCAGGCATAGATACACGCTCGGGATTTAAAAAACGCTCAAAAATAAGACCAAAACGAATTGGGTCAATATTTGTAATCTCTAAACAATAGCTGACTATACTACCAGCGGCAGACCCTCTGCCGGGACCTACGGGAATTCCGTTATCCTTGGCGTATTTTATAAAGTCCCAAACGATTAGGAAGTAATCAACATAACCCATATTGCGGATTACATCAAGCTCATAGGAAAGGCGGTCCTTAGCCTCTTGGTTTTCGCCGTAGCGTTTTTTGAGTCCATCTTCGCAGAGCTTTTTTAAATACCCATATGATGTGAAACCTTCAGGCACATCGTACTGAGGGAGCTTTAAAACACCAAACTCAAATGTAACATTACACTTTTCGGCGATTTTTTCTGTATTGGCTAAAGCCTCAGGAATAGCGCCGAAAAGCTCGGTCATTTCTTCTTCGCTCTTTAAGTAAAATTCATCAGTTTCAAATGCCATTCTATCAGTTTCCGCCACTTTGCGGTTGGTCTGAATACACATTAATAAATCCTGATATTTGGCATCATCTTTTTTTATGTAGTGAACATCGTTTGTGGCAACAAGACCGATGTTATAATCACGAGCCAGACGGATTATGCCTGCATTTGCTTTCTTTTGCTCTGCTATGCCGTGGTTCTGGATTTCTAAATAAAAATCCTCACCAAAAAGAGCGTGGTATTTTTCTACCAACGCACGGGCATGAGCATCCTCATCCGTTATTATTGCCTGAGGGATTTCGCCGGCAAGACACGCCGACATACAGATTAAGCCATCGTGATATTTTTCAATTACCGAAAAGTCCACACGGGGTTTATAGTAAAAGCCGTCAAGCCAACCTTTTGATACGATTTTGGTCAAATTTTTATAACCCTCATTGTCCTTTGCAATAAGCACTAAATGGTGGGTTGTGTTGCCGTTATCGTGAGATTTGTCATATAAATCTTTCGCCGCCACATAAACCTCACAGCCTATTAAGGGCTTTATACCTTGGGCGTTACACTCTTTGTAAAAATCAATTACGCCGCACATATTGCCGTGGTCAGTTATGGCAAGCGAGGTCATACCCTGCTCTTTTGCACGCAAAACAAGCTCGGGTATTCTACATTCACCGTCTAAAAAGCTGAACTCAGTATGCACATGTAAATGAACAAAACTCATAACTAACCTCCTGCATATTTTTTCGCTATTTTATTCTATCATTACACACACGAAAAATCAACAATTTTCTCATAAAAATACTACGGTTTTATTTGACTTTTTGCCCCTGACAATGTATAATATTATAGAATAGGCTTGTTGTAAGTAAGCCTTATCAATTTTTGATTTTTTAAAAGAGGCATAAATTATGGTAACAAAAGAAAACATCACAGGCAAACAGCGAGCATATCTTCGCTCGCTAGCAAATAAAGTTCCTGCAATTTTCCAAATTGGAAAAGAGGGAATTTCACCTAACTTAATCAAACAGCTCTCGGATGCTTTGAACGCTCGTGAGCTTATAAAAATCCATGTTTTGGAAAATTGCGAACTAACAGCGAGAGAAGCAAGCGACGAGCTTTCTGACACGCTGGGCGCAATTCCTGTGCAGACAATCGGTTCAAAAGTCGTTCTCTACCGTCAGTCAGAGGATGAGAAAAAGCGTACAATCGTGATAAAATAATCAGGAGGCATTATGGGTAAAATCGGTCTTTTTGGCGGAACATTTGACCCGCCACACAGGGGACATATCGAACTGGCATCAACGGTATGCCAGCGCTTTGCACTCGATAAAATTATATTTATCCCTGCGGGCAATCCACCTCACAAGCAGAATGTAAAAAAAACCGATAAATCTCACCGCTATCAAATGGTACAGCTTGCAACAAAAGACCACCCGCTGTTTGAGGTTTCGGATTTCGATATAAAAAACCAAAAACCAAACTACTCATACATCACTATTGACCATTTTAAAAAGGAATTTCCAAAGGACGAAATTTTCTTTATAATCGGGGCGGATTCTCTGAGAGATTTCCCTTTCTGGGTGAACTATAGAAAGCTTTCCACTATGTGTAAGTATATTGTTGTTCCCCGACCGGGAGTTGCAGAATGCGATTATTTTAAGAACTTTGCACCCGATGACCCAAAACCGCAAACTTTATTTTTAGAGGACTTTTCATATGA
>JAGBXV010000102.1 GCA_017629115.1 Clostridia bacterium
AAATAATATATAAGTAAAAGGAAAGAGGTAGAAAAAATGAAAAACATCGATTTAAGCAAATACGGTATTACCGGTGTGAGTGAAATCGTTCACAACCCTTCATACGAAGAGTTATTTGCAGCAGAAACAGACCCCACATTAGAGGGTTTTGAAAAAGGTCAGGAAACAGAACTTGGCGCTGTTAATGTAATGACAGGTATTTACACAGGTCGTTCACCCAAGGATAAGTTCATCGTTATGGATGAAAACTCTAAAGATACAGTATGGTGGACATCTGACGAATTCAAAAACGACAACCACCCCTGCAGTGAAGAGTCTTGGGCAGAATTAAAGAAAATGGCAGTAGCACAGCTTTCTGACAAGAAGCTCTATGTAATGGATGTTTTCTGTGGCGCAAACGAAGATTCACGCATGGCTATCCGTTTCATCATGGAAGTGGCATGGCAGGCACACTTTGTAAAGAATATGTTTATCAACCCCACAGCTGAAGAATTAGAAAACTTCGAGCCTGACTTCGTATGCTACAATGCATCAAAGGCTAAGGTTGAAAATTACAAAGAATTAGGTCTTAACTCAGAGACTGCAGTAGTGTTCAATATTTCATCACGCGAACAGGTTATTTTAAACACATGGTATGGCGGTGAAATGAAGAAGGGTATGTTCTCAATGATGAACTATTACCTCCCCTTAAACGGCATGGCTTCAATGCACTGCTCAGCAAACACAGATATGAACAACGAAAACACAGCATTGTTCTTCGGTCTTTCAGGTACAGGTAAAACAACACTTTCAACAGACCCCAAGCGTCTTTTGATTGGTGATGATGAACACGGTTGGGACGACAAGGGTATCTTCAACTTTGAAGGAGGTTGCTACGCTAAAGTTATCAACCTTGACAAGGATTCTGAGCCCGACATTTACAACGCTATCCGTCGTAACGCTCTTTTGGAAAATGTTACAGTTGACGCTGAGGGCGTTTGTGATTTTGACGATGGTTCCGTTACAGAAAACACTCGTGTATCATATCCTATCGACCACATTGAAAAGATTGTACGCCCCGTTTCAACAGCACCTGATGCTAAGAATGTAATCTTCTTATCTGCTGATGCTTTCGGCGTATTACCTCCTGTTTCAATCCTCACACCTGAACAGGCACAGTATTACTTCTTATCAGGCTTCACATCAAAGCTTGCAGGTACAGAGCGTGGTATCACAGAACCCACACCTACATTCTCTGCTTGCTTTGGTCAGGCGTTCTTGGAACTCCACCCCACAAAGTATGCTGAAGAATTAGTTAAGAAGATGGAAAAGAGCGGTGCTAAAGCGTACCTCGTAAACACAGGCTGGAACGGTACAGGCAAGCGTATCTCAATCAAGGATACACGCGGTATCATCGACGCTATCTTAGACGGCTCAATCTTAAAGGCTGAAACAAAGACAATTCCTTACTTCAACCTTGCAGTTCCCACAGCATTACCCGGTGTTGACACAGGTATCTTAGACCCCAGAGACACATACGCAGATGCTGCTGAATGGGAAACAAAAGCTAAAGACTTATCAGCTCGTTTCGTTAAGAACTTTGTTAAGTACACAGGAAACGATGCAGGTAAAGCATTAGTTGCAGCTGGTCCTCAGTTAGAAGACTAATTTGATTTTTTTTTAGAAGAGGCTCGAAATCGAGCCTCTTCTTTTTCTTAATATAGAGATTAAATATCATTAGTTGTAGTATATCCCTTTACAAAACAAGTAATACTATAAACAAATTATGAAATGAAAAGGAAGAGTGAAGTTATGTCGGTTTTAGCAGTTAATAAAAGTAATTTTCAAAAGGAAGTTTTAGAAAGTGATAGAACTGTACTGTTAGATTTTTGGGCAAGCTGGTGCGGACCCTGTAAGAGCATTGCGCCAATTATAGATGAAATTGCGGCGGAGAATTCCAAAATCAAGGTATGCAAGGTAAATATAGACGAAGAACAGGAACTTGCAGAGCAATTTAATATAATGAGTATTCCCACACTTTTGCTTGTAAAGGATGGTAATGTAGTAAATCAATCAGTTGGACTAAAGACTAAAAATCAAATTCTTGAAATGCTTTAAATTACATTAAACAGGTGAATAAGCAATGGAAAAAATATATGATGTAATTGTAATTGGCGGAGGTCCTGCAGGATATACATCAGCAATCTATACAACAAGAGCAGGTTTTGATACTCTTGTGCTGGAAAAATTTTCATCAGGAGGACAAATGACTCAAACCTCACAAATAGATAATTACCCAGGGTTTCCCGATGGCGTGGATGGATTTGAATTAGGGAATAAGATGCAGCAAGGTGCAGAAAGATTTGGTGCAAAAACTGTTCAGACAGAAGTTATAAAAGTAAACCTGCAGGATAAAATCAAGAAAATTACGACACCCGATGAAGTATTGCTGGCTCACGCTGTGATTGTTGCTACGGGTGCTGAACATAGGCATTTAGGACTTGAAAATGAAGCAGAATTGATTGGCAAAGGTGTGGGCTATTGCGCTGCTTGTGATGGTATGTTTTATAAAGGAAAAACCGTTGTTGTTATAGGTGGAGGAAATTCTGCAGCAGCAGATGCTCTTTTGCTTTCTAATATATGCAAAGAGGTTATCGTAGTTCACAGAAGGGACACTCTGCGAGCTGAAAGGTTTTATCATGAGCCGTTGCTTAAAGCTGAGAATGTAAAATTCGAGTGGAATAGCACAGTGTGTGAGATTTTAGCAGATAATAAGGTTACAGGTGTTAAAATTAAAAGTACAGCTAACGGTACAGAAAAAGAAATCCAAACAGATGGTGTTTTTATAAGTATTGGAAGAACACCTCAGACAGAACTTTTTCGGGGTGAACTTGATATTGATAAAAATGGCTATATCATAGCAGACGAAACAACAAAAACCAATGTGAACGGAGTTTTTGCAGTAGGGGATGTTCGCACAAAGCCTGTTCGGCAAATTGTAACTGCTACAGCTGATGGAGCGAGCGTATCTCATTTTGTAGAAGAATATCTGGCAAACTTGCAATAGAAAACACAGACAGAGCAAAACTCTGTCTGTGTTTTGCTTATTTCAAAAATTTAATCCGCATCCTCTCCGCCGGGTCCGTCTTTGCGCTCGGATTCATCATTAGGACGGGCAAGACCTGTTGAAATCCATTTGTTGTCTGTTGCGGTTTTTTGTGAATCTTGTTTTTTCTTATC
>JAGBXV010000103.1 GCA_017629115.1 Clostridia bacterium
ACTGCTCTAAGAGAATTAATAACATCTATTTATTATTTTTCCAAAAGCCTCCCGTATCCCGATGAATGGCTGGATATATCTGTTGAACGCTTCAATGTCAAAGGCGATTTTAACGAAAGCGAATATAAAAAAATCCTTATGCAGGAAATTTATTCAGAATGCGAGCGATGCGTTTCTGAGTACAATATTATGTTGGAGTTGGCAGTGAAGGATGAGTTTTATCAGTATGAAAGCCTGCTCCGTGAAGAAAGAGAGTTTTTTGATAATTGCCTTGGTATATCAGATTATGATGAACTGCGCAATGAAATAACAAACTACATATTCAAAAGACGCCCTGCAGTACCTAAAAACCTGACTCCTGCACATATTGACACCGTAAATGAAATGCGTGATAAAATCAAACAAAAGCGTATGGGAAAGCTCAGTGAAAAGCTTCTTAATTTAAGTTCACATCAACAGCAAACGGCAATTAAAAAAATGTATCCATTGGTTAAATGTCTTGCTGAAACAATAAAAAGATTGTCAAGTACATTTGGTGAAATGAAAATGTCCAAAAATATGCTTGACTTTTCCGATTGTGAGCACGGTTGCCTGAAAGTGCTTTCCAACAGCATCGTGGCAGACATTGTAAGAGAAAGATACGACGAAATATATATTGATGAATATCAGGACACATCAAAACTTCAGGAGGCGATTTTTGCCTCAATCAAAAAAGAGGACAACCTCTTTATGGTTGGCGATATAAAGCAGAGTATTTATCGTTTCCGAAACACAGACCCCATCCTTTTTAAAACCAAAAGGGATGCTTATTCAAAGGATGAGAATGCTTGTGACAGAAAGATTATACTTTCTAAAAACTTTCGTAGCCGTGAAAATATCTTAGCATCGGTAAACTGCATCTTTGAACGGATAATGTCGACAGAATCAGGCGAAATAGACTACAACGAGGACGAAAAGCTCTACCTTGGTGCTGATTACCCTGATGATGCTCACAATCCTATGTCATACGAAACAGAGATTGCGATACTCGACACTCAGTCACTTGGTGAGGAAACCGAGGACGATTATGAAAAAATCGAGTTGGAGGCAATGTATTGTGCAAACCGTATCGCAGAGCTTATTGAAAGCGGAGCACAAGTCTACGACCACGGCAAGTACAGAAATATCACATACAGAGATATATGTATAATTTCCCGTAATGTGCGTGATAACGCTATAATATTAAATGCGGTTTTTGCTGATTACGGAATACCGTGCTTTGCGGAAAACACAGGCTCGTATTTTGCCAGCCGTGAGGTAGACATTATGCTTTCCATGCTTGCGGTTATCGACAATCCCTATCAGGATTTGCCGTTGCTTTCGGTATTGCGCTCGGTTATGTTTAACCTGTCGTCGGATGAACTGGCAATAATTCGCAGTCATAACAAGAAAAAATCCTACTACGATGCAATCCTTGCCTGTGCCGAAACAGATACCCCTCAGGGCGAAACCTGCCGTGGAATTGTGGGGGCTTTAGAAAGCTTTTCTGAGAAAGCTAAGTATATGAGCGTTAGCGAACTGATACTGGACATTTACAACACCACAGGTTATTACGATGCACAGCAAACTTTGACAAACGGTGTTATGCGCCGAGCTAATTTGCGACTTTTGTACAACCGTGCCAAGGCTTACGAGGGTACAGGTCTTAAGGGGCTTTACAGCTTTATTAAGTTTATAAATGACTTTAAAAGTACAGGCAACGATTTAGAGGCGGCACACCTTGCAGGTGAGCAGAATGACGCAGTGCGTATTATGAGTATTCATAAGAGTAAGGGACTTGAGTTTCCTGTGGTTATTTTGTTTGCGGCAGAGCATAAGTTTAACCTTATGGATTTGCATAAAAATGTACTCTATCACGCAGAACTCGGTTTTGGACCAAAATTTGTGGACACCGACCTTCGTATCACATATACATTTGCACCAAGAGCGGCGCTTGAGAGTGCACTGTATCGTGAAAGTGTAGCAGAAGAAATGCGAATTTTGTATGTTGCGCTCACCCGTGCCAAGGAAAAGCTTATTATTATCGGTGCTGATAAAAACATAGAACGAAAAGTAAGAAGCTGTGTGTCAGGTGAACACAGCAACCAAATAAACGGTGCGCTGGTTACAGAACACACCTCGTACCTTGACTGGATTATTATGGCGCTTGTTGACCATAAGGATGCAAATGCCTTGCGTGAGCTTGTTGAGAGTGACCGTGAGCAGTATATTTTTGAAGATGATAGCAAATTTGATGTAAAAATCATATCAGATAAATCACAGCTTGGCTTTGCTGATTCTGAAAGCAATAGCGACAACGGCCAAGATGTGGTTGATGCTGATGGCATAGTTTTGTTGCTTAACTTTGTTTATCCCGATGCGGACGAAACACGAATGCCTTCAAAAATTACTGTAAGCGAACTAAAAAAACGCAAAGAGTCAGAGATGCTTTCTGACGGTATGCAGGTTTTTGCAAGAGCTAAAAAAATAAGCGAAAAATCTGCAGGCTTAACAGCGTCGCAAATTGGCACAGCATACCATACGGTATTGCAAAAATA
>JAGBXV010000009.1 GCA_017629115.1 Clostridia bacterium
ATAAAGATTGCAGAAACAGTAGAAAGGATACCTACAAAAGCACCTAAACCTAAGCACTTGAAAATCATTTTTTCCTGTGAAATAAGCGCAAGACCGCAGGTAATGTTTATGTAGAACATAAGCCAAATGCCGATGTAGTTTTTGATTTTTTTGGATTTTATTACATCCATAATCTTAGGTGCTTTTTCGTCGCCCTGAGGTTCGTGCCAGTCATCGGGTTTTTTAAGTAACAGATGACCAACGAACATCATAACGAAATACACGCCGGCGAGTATCAAAAACATCATCCAGATGCCGTTTTCGCCAAGACCTGAAAGCATAGCCTCCATAATGGGGCTGGCAATAGCTTTAGCAGCACCAAAGCCTGCAACTGCAAGACCTGTAGCTAAACCTTTTCTGTCGGCAAACCAGAGCATTAAGGTTTTAACAGGTGAAAGATAACCTGTACCCAAACCTACACCCATAATAAAACCGTAGCACACATAAATGCCGATGAGTGAAAGGATATTACCGGGGTTCTGCCCGCCGTACCAGATAAAGAAACCTGTACCTGCCATACCACCTGCAAAGCAGAGTGTGGCAATTAAGGATGATTTGTGAATGTCTTTTTCAACAACATTGCCCAAGAATGCTGCAGACATACCAAGGAAGAATATGGCAAAGCTGAATGCCCATTCTGTAGCGCCTTTTGAAAAACCGATGTAATTGGCGATGTTTTGGCTAAATAATGACCAACAGTAAACAGTACCGATGCTGCAATGGAGTAAAAGTGCAGGAATAGCTGCTCTTATCCATTTATTGGTACGCCAACCGCCTTTTTTCTGTGAAGTTGTTTCCACTTTAAAAGCCTTCTTTCTTAAATAGAAAATTGATTGGTATTCATAAACCTAAACCATATTAACATAAAAATATGTAAAAATCAAGAAAAAAATGTAATTTGTAACCGAAATAAAAAGAAAAAACAAAAAGCACGGTGGTATTATTCACCGCGCCTTTTGTTCTATAAGCTAAATTCTTCAATTAACTGTTCTTTAGTAGCAAAACCGATTGATTTTTTTACAACTTCGCCGTCTTTAAAAAGGAGGAGAGTAGGTATACTCATTACTCCGTATTTTACAGCAAGTTCGCCCTCTGTATCCACATTGACTTTTCCAACTTTTAGAGTATCTTTGTAGTCCTGTGCCAATTCAGAAATTACAGGCGCAATCATCTTGCAGGGACCACACCAAGTTGCCCAAAAGTCAATAAGCACAGGTTTTTCTGAATTTAAAACTTCAACTTCGAAATTGTCTTTAGTGATTGTGATTTCCATAATTTATGCCTCCTTGGTTGTGTGATAAAGCATACAATGGCAATAACCCTCATATTCGGGGTCTGCAATCTGTGCTTTGAATTCTTCGCACATACATTTATATTCTTCCTTATTTTCTAATCGACAGGGACAGTATCCGCCTCGCGCCTTAAGTCCTTCGCGGATTGTCTTTACTATTTCCTTATCAGGATTAAGTGTTACAGCCATTGTCATCAACTCCTTTTGTTTATTATAACATAAATATGGATGTATTTCAACCTAAAAACAGAGTCTGTATGTTTGCCGAAATAATGCGTCAAAAAAAGCCTTTTATAGATAATTTTCACTGTGGGGGGTAATGTTTCGGCGTTTTTTTTGTTAATTTGCCGAAATTTGATTATAACTATTGCATTTGAAAACAAGATTTGATATAATATGTTAGAATTGGAGAATAAAGTGGAGTAGTGTGGATAAAGTGCGCCCAAAATGCGCTTAGTTCAGATTGCGAACTGATAACGAAAGGACTGATAGTAAATGAAATTGACAGTGTGTATCGGCTCATCCTGCCACATAAAAGGTTCTCGTCATGTAGTGGAAAAATTCAAACAGCTAATAGACGAAAATAACCTGTCCGACAAGGTGAACTTTGCAGGAGCGTTCTGTACAGGTAATTGCCAACAGGGCGTATGCGTAACGATTGATGATAATTTTTATTCCGTTACCCCCGATACCGCCGAGGAGTTTTTTAAAACCCACATTGCTTCTGTTATAAAGTAATTTGCTTTACCATATATCATTTTAATAGGTAATTTTTTTTTTACAAAACAGTGCAACCGTGGTAAAATATCAAAATTTGTTAAAAATTAAACAATCTTTTTTACACGAACAAAAAAGAAAATATGGAGAGTGAATTATCTTATGAACAAAATTACAGTAATCGGCTCAGGTAGCGTAGGCGCTACAATTTCTTACACATTAACAGTTATGGGCGTAGCTTCTGAAATCGTTATGATTGACATCAATCACGAAAAAGCGTTGGGTGAAGCTCTTGATATCCGCCAGGGTGTGCCTTTTTGCAATCCTACATTAGTTTATGCAGGCACATATGAAGATGCAAAAGATTCTGATATTGTTATCATCACATCAGGCGTAGCAAGAAAACCCGGTCAGTCAAGACTGGACCTTGCTCAGACAAATGTAAATATTTTAAAGTCAGTAGCTCAAGAAATCGTAAAGTATGCTCCTGATGCTACTTATTTAATAGTAAGTAACCCTGTAGATGTTTTGACATATGTATTCTGCAAAACAACAGGTATCCCCGAAGAGCGAGTTATCGGTTCAGGTACAATCTTAGACACAGCTCGTCTTCGTGCAAGAGTAGCGGAGTACTACTCAGTAAACCAGAAAAACGTTCACGCATATATTCTCGGCGAACATGGCGACTCTGCTTTTGTTCCCTGGTCTATTGCCAACATTTCAAATGTGCCGATTGAACAGTACAGTAAAGCACTTCTTACTCAGAAGAACTTCCCCGAGTTCAAAAGAGACGAAGTTGAGGATTATGTGCGTAAATCAGGTGCACGCGTAATCGAAAGAAAAGGCGCTACATACTACGCAGTATCAATGTCAGTCTGCCATGTATGTAAATGCTTACTCAGTGGTATAGACACGACCTTAACAGTATCTACAATGCTCCACGGCGAGTACGGCATTGACGATGTGTGCTTAAGCCTTCTCACCGTTGTTGGCAACAAGGGTGCTCACAGTAAGATTTTACTCCCCTTGAATGATGAAGAAATCGCATCACTTCACAAGAGTGCAGAAAGCTTAAAAGCAGTAATAAAAAGTATTGAGTTTTAATGAATGACGAAAGGAAGTATGACTATGGAATACCGTATCGAGCATGACTCTATGGGCGAGGTAAAAGTTCCTGCTGACCGTCTTTGGGCAGCGCAAACCCAGAGAAGTCACGAAAATTTTGAAATTGGTGTAGGCATCGAAACAATGCCTAAAGAAATTATACACGCTTTCGGTGTTTTGAAAAAAGCCGCAGCTATTACAAACAACGCTCTTCGTCCTGAAAAAATGACCGACGAAAAGTTAGAAGCAATAAAAGCTGCCTGTGATGAAATTATGGCAGGCAAATTAAACGACAACTTCCCGTTGGTTGTATGGCAGACAGGTTCAGGCACACAGTCAAATATGAATGCCAATGAGGTTATTGCAAACCGAGGCAATCAGATTTTAGGAAAAACATTGCTTCATCCCAATGACGATTCAAATATGAGCCAGTCATCAAATGACACATTCCCCACAGCAATGCACATTGCGGCTGTGTTGATTTTAGAGGATAAGCTTATTCCTGCGGCGCAAAACTTAATTGAAACCTTCAAAAGACTTGAAAAAGAAAACGAAGGTATCGTAAAAAGCGGCAGAACTCACTTGCAGGATGCAACGCCTATCACATTCACACAGGAAATCAGCGGCTGGCGCTCAAGCTTAGAAAAGGATGTTGAATTAATTAAGCGTTCAATTGAGCCCTTGTGCGAGCTTGCTTTGGGCGGTACTGCAGTAGGTACAGGTCTTAACGCACCTGCAGGCTTTGCAGAGCGTGTTGCTGAAGAAGTAGGCAAAATCACAGGCAAGCCCTTCGTTACAGCGGCTAACAAATTCCATGCGTTAACTTCAAAGGATGAGCTTGTATTTGCTCATGGCGCAATTAAAGCTTTAGCTTGCGATATGATGAAGATTGCAAACGACATCCGTTGGTTAGCATCAGGTCCCAGAGACGGTCTTGGTGAAATCTTTATTCCCGAAAATGAACCCGGTTCATCAATTATGCCCGGCAAGGTAAACCCCACACAGTGTGAAGCGGTAACAATGGTTGCGGTACAAGTTATGGGTAATGATGTTGCTGTAGGTATGGCGGCATCACAAGGCAACTTTGAGCTTAATGTGTTTATGCCCGTATGTGTCTATAACTTCTTGCAGTCAGCAAGACTTTTGGCTGAGGCTATAGTTTCATTTAATAAAAATTGTGCAGTTGGCATTAAAGCAAATAAAGAAAAAATGCACCACAACTTGCACAACTCACTTATGTTGGTTACTGCTCTTAACCCCTACATCGGCTATGAAAACGCTGCAAAAACAGCAAAGAAAGCATTTAAAGACAACATTTCTTTAAAAGAAGCTTGTGTAGAATTAGGCTTTTTAACAGCAGAAAAATTTGATGAGGTATTCCACCCCGAAGAAATGGTATAAACGGAGGTTATAAAAATGAGAGTAAGTTATTTCCCCGGATGTACCTTAAAAAACAAGGCTCGTGACTTAGATGAGTACGCTCGCAAGTCAGCCGAAGTTTTAGGTATCACTCTGGAAGAAATCCCCGACTGGCAGTGCTGTGGCGGTGTTTTCACAACCGCTAAAAACGAAGTTGCCACAAAGCTTTCTTCTGTTCGCGCTCTAAAGTACGCCGCAGCAAAAGAACAGCCCTTGGTGTCAGTTTGTTCAGCTTGTCACAATGTAATAAAACAAACAAATCACGCAATAAAGACAGACGCGGATTTTGCCAAGAAAGTAAACAACTATATGGCAGAAGAAACGCCCTACGCCGGCGAAACACAGGTGTATCATTACCTTGAAATGCTTCGTGATTTAGTTGGTTTTGACGCATTAAAAGAAAAAGTAGTAAATGCCCTTAGTGGTAAAAAAATCGCAGCTTATTACGGTTGCTTATTACTTCGTCCCAACAGCGTTATGCAGATGGATGACCCTGAAAATCCCCAGATTATGGAGAATTTCATCAAAGCAATCGGTGCTACTCCCGTGGTATACGCTATGCGTAACGAGTGCTGCGGCGGCTACATTTCAATGGAAAGCCCCGATTTAGCATCAAAAAAGAGCAATGCAGTTGTAGAGAATGCAAAGGCAGCAGGTGCTGAAATGATTATCACAGCTTGTCCCCTTTGCAAATATAACCTTATTAAAAACGGTGCTGATATTCCTGTGGTTTATTTCACGCAAGCTTTGGCAGAAGCACTGGGCGTAAAGGAGGATACAAATGAATAAGAACTTTATTCAGGAAGAAATCCTGCGCTCAAGCGGAGTGAATCCGAAGAAATGCATGAAGTGTGGCAAATGTTCTGCAACATGCCCCGCATATGACGAGATGGAGTATCATCCTCATCAGTTCGTTAGTATGGTAGAAAGCGGAGACATTGAGCCTCTTTTATCATCAGAATCACTTTATAAATGCTTGTCTTGCTTTGCCTGCATCGACAGATGCCCCAGAGGTGTTCAGCCTGCAAAGCTTGTTGAAGCAGTTCGTCTTGCAGTTATAAGACAACAGGATAAAAATCATTTAACAGCAAACGATATTCCGAAGCTTTTAGACGATGAAACTCCTCAGCAGTTAATCGTCAGTGCGTTCAGAAAATATACAAAATAAGGAGGAAAGGACAAAATGCAAAGAGTTGGCGTATTCGTATGTTGGTGCGGAAGTAACATTGCAGGTACAGTAGATGTAGCTGCTGTAGCCGAGGCTTTGAAAAACGAGCCCGGTGTGGTCTTTTCCACCGACTATCAATATATGTGTTCTCAGGCAGGTCAGGATATAATCAAAAACGCAATCGCTGAGCACAATTTAACAGGTATTGTTGTGTGTTCATGTTCACCCCGTATGCACGAGGCAACATTCAGAAAAACAGCGGCTGCTGCAGGTTTAAATCCTTATATGGTTGAGATTGCAAACATCAGAGAGCAGTGCTCTTGGGTACACAAGGATATGTTAACAGGTACCGAAAAGGCAATTATATTGGGAAAAGCTGCAGTTGCCAAGGTAAACTTAAATACACCCTTAACACCCGGTGAATCACCTGTTACAAAGCGTGCCTTAGTTATTGGCGGCGGTATTGCAGGTATTCAGACAGCTTTAGATATTGCAGACGCTGGTTTTCCCGTTGATATAGTAGAAAAACAGCCTACAATCGGCGGTAAAATGGCACAGCTTGATAAAACATTCCCCACACTTGACTGTGCGGCTTGTATCTTGACACCTAAGATGGTTGATGTTGCACAGAATGAAAAAATCAGAATCTTCTCCTACAGTGAGGTAGAAGAAGTAGGCGGCTTTGTGGGTAACTTTGATGTAAAAATCAAGAAAAAAGCCCGCTTCGTTAAAGAAGATATTTGTACAGGTTGCGGCGCTTGTGTAGAAAAGTGTCCTATGAAGAAAAACCCCAACGAGTTTAACCTTGGTATGGACAACCGCCCTGCAATATATATTCCTTTTGCTCAGGCAGTACCGAAGGTAGCCACAATTGACCCCAACGCATGTAATATGTTGAAAAACGGCAAGTGCGGTCTTTGTGCTCGCATTTGTGCTGCAGGTGCAATCGACTACACACAGAAAGACGAAATCATCGAAGAAAAGTATGGTGCAATCGTAGTTGCAACAGGCTTTAACCCCATCAGTATGGAGAAATTCGATGAATTTGCATATAACCAGTCTAAAGATGTTATTACATCATTAGAGTTTGAAAGACTTACAAATGCGGCAGGTCCTTCTGCAGGTAAGTTAATCAGACCTTCAGACGGCAAGCATCCTCACACAATCGTATTCGTACAGTGTGTAGGTTCAAGATGTGACGCTTGTGCAGAGAAGGGTAAGGAATATTGTTCAAAAATCTGCTGTATGTACACAGCAAAGCACGCGATGCTTACTCGTGATAAGTATCCCGACACAGAAGTTTATGTATTCTATATAGATGTAAGAACACCGGGTAAGAACTTCGACGAGTTCTATAGAAGAGCAGTAGAGGAGTTTGGTGTTAAATACATCAAGGGTATGGTAGGCAAAGTTACACCCGAGGGTGATAAGTTAAAGGTTCAGGCGTCTGACCTGCTTTCAAACAAGCAACTTCACATTGATGCAGATTTAGTAGTACTCGCTGCTGCAATCGAACCCGATAAGTCAGCTCGTCCCTTGGCTACAATGCTTACAGCAAGTATGGATACAAACGACTTCTTTACAGAAGCTCATCCCAAGCTCCGTCCTGTAGAAAGCCCCACAGCAGGTGTGTTCCTGTCAGGTGCTTGTCAGGGTCCTAAGGACATTCCTGAAACAGTTTCTCAGGCAGGCGCTGCAGCGTCTAAGGTTATTGGATTACTCGCTAAAGATAAGCTTACAGGTAACCCCTGTATTGCAAGTTCTAATGAGCTTATGTGTAACGGATGTTCTTCTTGCGAGAGAGTTTGTCCTTACGGTGCTATCACATATGTGGATAAAGAATTCCGTATGCCAGACAGAACAACCAAGATAAGGCGAGTAGCATCTGTAAATCCTGCAGTTTGTCAGGGTTGCGGTGCTTGTACAGTTGCTTGTCCTTCAGGTGCTATGGACCTTAAGGGATTTGCAAACTCACAGATTATAGCGGAGGTGGATGCAATATGCAAGTAAAAGAATATAAACCCTTAATCGTTGCTTTTTGCTGTAACTGGTGTTCTTATGCCGGTGCAGACCTTGCAGGTAACAACCGCTTAAGCTATCCTGCGGATGTTAAAATCATCCGTGTTCCTTGCTCATGCAGAGTAAACCCTATGTTTATTCTCAGAGCTTTTCAGCGTGGTGCTGACGGTGTAATTATTTGCGGTTGCCACCCCGGTGACTGTCACTACACATCAGGTAACTACTATACACGCCGTAGAATGGCAGCGCTTTTCTCAATGCTTGATTTTCTTGGTATTGAAAAAGAGCGTACCCGTGTTGAATGGGTTTCAGCGGCAGAAGGTGCTAAGTTTGCGGCTACTATGAACGAGTTTGCCGAAACTGTAGCATCACTCGGAGAAAACAAGAGATTGGAGGATCTGAGATGCAAAAGATAACTAAAGATCAGTTAGTTGAAAAAACCGTAGCACTTCTTTCTGACGGTACAGTTTCGGCAGTATTAGGTTGGAGCCGCGGTGAATTTGACTATGATATTACACCTGCTGTTTTTAAAACAGCAGAAGATTTAAAAGAAAACTTCGTATGGAACGATTTTTGCGGTGCGAACTTTTCAAAGTATTTAGTTGCACAGACAGGAAAAGTGGAAGGCAAAATTCTTGTTTTCTTAAAGCCCTGCGACACATACAGCTTTAATCAGTTGCTCACTGAGCATCGTTTTGACAGAGAAAAGGTATATGCTGTAGGTATCCCCTGCGAAGGTATGGCAGATATTGCTAAGGTAAAGGAAATCGTTGGCGACGGTATAGTTTCAATTGAAGCTGACGGCGAGAATTTAAAGGTTTCCACATTATATGAAGACGCTCCCGCTTTAGTAAATGCAAAAGATGTAATGGCAGAGCGTTGCGTAAACTGTAAGAGCAAAAAGCATGTTGCATACGATGAATTAATGGGTGACGACGGTGAAGTTATTGAATCTAACCGTTTTGACGAAGTAGCACGCCTTGAGGCTATGACACCCGATGAAAGATTTGCATTTTGGCAGAATGAGCTTTCACGCTGCATCCGTTGTAACGCGTGCCGTGATGCTTGCCCTGCTTGTACTTGCGAAAAGTGCGTATTTGACAATCCGGCATCAAGTGTAGAAAACAAAGCTCCTGCAAACAGCTTTGAGGAAAAAATGTTCCACATTATAAGAGCATTCCATGTTGCAGGTCGTTGCACAGATTGCGGCGAATGTTCAAGAGTTTGTCCCCAGAACATTCCCCTGCACCTTTTAAACCGTAAGTTTATTAAGGATATTAACGAATTCTATGGCGAATATCAGGCAGGTGCCGAAGTTGGCTCAAGAGCTCCTTTAGTTGACTATACCACCGAGGATTTAGAACCCGGTGAGGTTTTTGACAGGGGGGATAAAGATGCGTAAAGTTTCACTTGATTCAATAAATAAAGTTTTTGCAAAGATTTCCGAAAGCAATAAATTGTATCTCCCTGTAGACGGCAGCGACGGCGTTGCGGTTTACACGGAATGGTCCGAGGGAAAAGAGTGGAGTAATGCACTAAACACTGTAAGAAGTCCTAAGGATTTCTTCTTCCCTCAAATGGAAAACTTGATGGAATTTAAAACATCAGGCAAAAATATCGAGCTTGTTGACATCAGGGACGAAAAAGAAGATTTCGTTATCTTCGGAGTTCGTGCTTGTGATGTAAGAAGTTTTGATATTTTAGACAGAGTGTTCTTATCTGACCCTGTTGACAGCTTTTATGCTTCTCGCAGAGAGCACGGCATTATCGTGTCGGTAGCTTGCTCAAAGCCATCAGAAACCTGTTTCTGTAAAACTTTTGGCATTGACGCAGCAAACCCTGACGGTGATGTTACAGCGTGGAAAACAGAAGACAGCGTTTATTTTGTGGCAAACACCGAAAAAGGCGAAGCCTTTATGAAAAAGATAGAAGATTTGACAGAGGAGTGCGACGATTCTGCTGTTACAGCCCAGAAAGAAAGGATAGCTAAAATTATGGAAAAACTTCCTTTAGCTGACTTGTCAACTGACGCTTTTGGTGGCGGTAAAACAGATACATTCTTTAACGCTCCTGAATGGGACGAATTGTCACAAACCTGCCTTGGTTGCGGCACTTGTACTTTCGTTTGCCCCACCTGTCAGTGCTATGACATTAAGGATTTCAACACAGGCAACGGCGTAATCCGTTACAGATGTTGGGATTCATGTATGTATTCTGAATTTACAAAGATGGCTCACGGCAATAACCGTCTTTCTCAGAAAGAACGCTTCCGTCAGCGCTTTATGCACAAGCTTGTTTATTACCCAGAAAACAACGAGGGAATCTTTGGCTGTGTAGGTTGCGGAAGATGTTTGGCTAAATGCCCCATCTCTATGAATATTGTAAAAGTAATGAAAAAGATTGGAGGGAATAAAAGTGAATAAAATGGAAGAAACCTTAATCCCTAAAATCGGTGTCATTACAGATGTAAGAATAGACACACCTGATATCAAAACCTTCAGAGTTGTTACACCTGACGGCAAAAAAGCCTTTGACCACCGTCCCGGACAGTGCGCAATGCTTTCTATCCCCGGTGTTGGTGAGGCGATGTTTTCTATTACATCTTCCCCCACAAACACAGAGTATATGGAATTTTCCATCAAAAAGTGCGGTTGTGTAACAGAATGGCTTCACCAGGCAGAAGTTGGTCAGCAGATTACAATCAGAGGACCTTACGGCAATCCTTTCCCTGTTGACGATGTTTTTGCAGGAAAGAACCTGCTCTTTATTGCCGGTGGTGTAGGTTTAGCACCTTTGCGCTCGGTAATCAACTACTGCAGACATTATCGTGACCGCTACGGCGACATCGATATTGTTTACGGTTCAAGAAGTAAGGACGATTTACTTGATTATAAAGAAATCATTGAAGAATGGTCTAATGATGCCGGTGTAAATGTACACTTAACAATTGACAATCCTCAGGAGGGTTGGGACGGTCATGTTGGCTTTGTTCCTAATTTCGTAAAAGAGCTTGGATTTGATACAAACAAAACAGCAGTTCTTTGTGGACCTCCGATAATGATTAAATTCACACTTGAGGGACTTATCTCGTTAGGATTTGATAAGACTCAGGTTTATACTACACTTGAGCTCAGAATGAAGTGCGGCGTTGGTAAATGCGGCAGATGTAATGTAGGCTCAAAGTATGTTTGTAAAGACGGACCGGTATTCCGCTGTGATGAGCTGGAAGAGCTTCCGGACGAGTATTAAAGGAGAGATATCATGGAAAAAATGGTTAATATTTTTCTTTTCGGCAAAAAGTACGAAGTGCCGGAAAATTTAACAATTATGACAGCCATGGAATATGCCGGCTATCAGTTGGTCCGCGGTTGCGGTTGCCGTAACGGGTTTTGCGGCGCTTGTGCCACAATTTACCGCATCAAGGGCGACAAAGAATTAAAAGCTTGCCTTGCTTGCCAGACAAAGGTTGAAGACAATATGTACATTGCAACACTCCCTTTCTTCCCCTTAGTTAAGGAAGGCTACGATATTGAAAACATCCCCACAAACGAGTCAGTTATGATGCAGCTTTATCCTGAAATTTATGCTTGTATCGGCTGTAACGCTTGTACAAAGAGCTGTACACAGGGACTTAATGTTATGCAGTATATCGCATACGCACAGCGTGGCGATTTTGAAAAGTGTGCTGAAGAATCATTTGACTGCGTAATGTGCGGTGTTTGCTCATCAAGATGTCCTGCTGGTATTTCGCATCCTCAGGTAGCAATGCTTGCAAGAAGAATCAACGGCAAGTACTTGGCTCCCGGTTGCGGACACTTGGAAGACAGAGTAAAAGAAATAAATAACGGTGACTTTAAAGAATTAATCGAAGCGTTGATGGAAAAGCCTATCGAAGAAATGAAAGAGCTTTACAACAACAGAGATATTGAGAAGTAAGGAGGAAAGCAAATGTATTCGGAAAAATTTCAGAAATCTATCGCTTTGGTTGAAGCGGCAAGAGAAAAAAATATCGCATTAGAGCCGGATCGTATGACTGCAAAGCAGAAGGAAGACTTGCTTGCGGCTTTCCATCCCGACTATAAAAAAGATGAGTTCAGAGAACTCAAAATAGGTCCTAATGCAGGCGAAAAAGTACCCACAGAGTTAGCTGAAATCTTACAGGCACACAGCCGTATTACAGCTGATTGTGTTGACCTTGAAAGCCCCGACTACGAAACAGATGTTTTGATTATCGGCGGTGGTGGTGCAGGCACATCTGCGGCAATCGAAGCAGATAATGCTGGCGCAAAGGTTATGATTGTTACAAAGCTCAGAATGGGTGATGCCAACACAATGATGGCAGAGGGTGGTATTCAGGCAGCTGACAAACCAAACGACTCACCTGCAATTCACTTTGTAGACGCATTTGGAGGCGGTCACTTTGCGGCAAAGCGTGAGCTTTTATCACAGCTTGTTTGCAACGCTCCAGGGGCTATTCAGTGGCTTTCTAACTTAGGTGTTGAATTTGATAAAACAGAAGACGGCACAATGGTAACAACACACGGCGGCGGTACATCAAGAAAAAGAATGCACGCAGCAAAAGACTACTCAGGTGCTGAAATTATGAGAACACTTCGTGATGAAGTGTTAAACCGCAACATCCCCGTTGTTGATTTTACAGCGGCTATTGAGCTTATCTTAGATGAAGATGGTAAAGCTTGCGGCGCGGTACTCATGAATATGGAAACAAAAGAGCTTATGGTAGCAAAAGCTAAGACCGTAATCATCGCAACGGGCGGTGCAGGTCGTATGCACTATCAGGGTTTCCCCACATCAAACCATTACGGTGCAACAGCCGACGGTTTAGTTTTGGGTTACCGTGCAGGAGCAAAGCTTTTATATGCTGAAACCTTACAGTATCACCCCACAGGTGTTGCATATCCTGAGCAGATTTTTGGTGCATTAGTTACTGAAAAAGTTCGTTCACTTGGTGCAAAGCTCGTTAATGTAAACGGCGATGTATTTATGCATCCATTGGAAACCCGTGATGTATCAGCGGCATCTATCATCCGTGAATGTTCAGAGCGTGGCAACGGTGTTGACACAGGCGACGGTCTTGGCGTATGGCTTGACACTCCCATGATTGAAGCTATCGGCGGTGAGGGTACGATTATGAAGAGAATTCCTGCTATGTGGAGAATGTTTGAAAAGTACGGCATTGATATTCGCAAGGAGCCCATCTTGGTTTACCCCACACTCCATTATCAGAATGGTGGTCTTGACATAAATGCCGACTGTATGACAACAAATGTTGAAAACTTATATGTTGCAGGTGAGGCTGTTGGCGGAATCCATGGCAAAAACCGTCTTATGGGTAACTCACTTTTAGACATCATTGTTTTTGGCCGTATTGCAGGTCAGAGCGCAGGTGCTAAGTGTAAAGAAGTTACAGTTGGTAAGATGACACTTGACCACATTGCAAAATTTGAATCAGAAATCGAAAAAGCAGGCATCGAAACCCAAAAAGTTTCACCCATGCTCTTACCTGATTACACAAGAAAGAATAAATAGCGTAAAAAAAGGGATAAGTTAATCCCTTATCCCTTTTAATTATCTTTGACAGAGAAGAAAAGAGGTCTTTAAAATGAATTTATTTGGAGGAGTTATTCCTATTACAGGAATCACTTTCCTGATATTCTGTGTTTTTGTCATTGCAGCTTTAGGCTATGCTTTGGGAAGAATAACAATCAAAGGTGTTTCTTTGGGAACTGCCGGTGTGTTCTTGGTAGCGCTTTTGTTTGGTTGTCTTTTTTATGATGACTTAAGCAAGCAGGTTCCCGACACAACAAATGCACTCAAAATCGTAGAAAACATGGGTCTTATACTGTTTGTAACGTCAGTAGGTTTTATTGCAGGTCCTAAGTTTTTCGGCAATTTAAAGAAAAATTTCAAATCATATGTATTACTCGGCTTGGTTATTATAGTATCAGGTGGTCTTGTGGCTTTCGGATGTATATATATCGGTAAGCTTACAGGTTTTACAGATTTAGAAAAGCTTTCAGCCATAGTGTCAGGTCTCTTTTCAGGGGCACTCACTTCAACACCTGCATTTTCAGCCGCGAAATCTTCTGTAGCGAGTGCTGAGTTAGAACAGCTTGTTTCTGTGGGTTACGGCATTGCGTACATCTTTGGTGTTATTGGCGTTGTGTTGTTTGTACAGCTTTTGCCCAAAATTTTAAAAGTAAACATGGACGAAGAAAGAGCAAAACTCATTGCTGCTGAAGAAGGCAAAGCTGTTAAAAAGCAGACAGGAAAGCTTATAGATTTAGATGATTTCGGCATTGCTCCTTTTGCAATTGCTGCAGTTATCGGCGTTATAATCGGTATGATTAAAATTCCTCTGTCAGCAAAAGGTCTTGACGGAACAACCTTCTCACTTACAACCACAGGCGGTTGCTTACTTACAGCGTTGGTGTTTGGTCATTTTGGCAAAGCAGGAAAAATTAACCTTATGCCTAGTGCCGCAACACTTAAGGTTTTCAGAGAACTTGGACTTATGCTGTTTTTGATAGGTGCAGGTATCGGGGGCGGTGCAAGATTTGTTCAGGAATTTAAAATTGACTACTTCTTCTACGGCGTAGCAATGACAATTATTCCCATGATTATTGGCTTTATTTTTGCTAAATATGTACTTAAAATCAATGTGCTCAACACTCTCGGTTCTATCACAGGCGGTATGACAAGTACACCTGCACTCGGAACACTTATTCATGTGGCTGGCACAGAGGATGTTGCTGCAGCTTATGCTGCTACATACCCCATCGCACTTGTTGCGGTTGTACTGGTATCACAGTTTTTGGTAATATTATTCTGATTTTTTTAAAATAATATATAAGTAAAAGGAAAGAGGTAGAAAAAATGAAAAACATCGATTTAAGCAAATACGGTATTACCGGTGTGAGTGAAATCGTTCACAACCCTTCATACGAAGAGTTATTTGCAGCAGAAACAGACCCCACATTA
>JAGBXV010000104.1 GCA_017629115.1 Clostridia bacterium
AAACGTAGGCGATGGCGCAGACGTTTACGGTCTTATCCCCGACGATGACATCCACTTAAACGGATGGTTTACTGATTACATGGTAATCCGCGGTGGTTCAACCGTATTTAACGTAAGTGATTTAAGTCTTGATTTAAGACTTTTAATCGAACCTGCTGCTGTTTTAATTCACGCAGTTGAAAGAGCAAAGACAGTAGGTACATTAAGATTCAACAGCCGTGTTGTAATTCAAGGTTGCGGACCTATCGGTCTTTTATGTATTGCTATCTTGAGAACAATGGGCGTTGAAAACATTGTTGCAGTAGACGGCGAAGATAAGCGTTTACAGTTTGCTGCAGAAATGGGCGCTACAAAGTCAGTTAACTTCAAAAACCATAAAGGTATTGAAGAATTAACAAAAGCTGTAGAAGATGCTTTTGGCGGATATTTAGCAGACTTTGCATTCCAGTGCACAGGTTCACCTATTGCACACGCAAACATTTACAAATTCATCAGACGCGGTGGCGGTCTTTGTGAACTCGGCTTCTTCATCAACGGTGGAGATGCTACAATCAACCCCCATTTTGACATTTGCTCAAAGGAAATCACAACAGTTGGTTCATGGGTTTACACACTTCGTGATTACGCTACCACATTTGACTTCTTAAAACGAGCTAAAGGAATCGGTTTACCGATAGAAAAACTTATCACACACCGCTTCCCGCTCTCACAGATAAATGAAGCACATGAAACAAACCTCAAGATGGAAGGTTTGAAAGTAGTAATTATTAACGAACAATAATATAGGAGGAAATAAAAATGGCTAAAGAAGCATTAGGTATGATTGAAACAAGAGGCTTAACAGCAGCAGTTGAAGCAGCTGATGCAATGGTTAAAGCAGCTGAAGTTACACTCATCGGTACAGAAAAAATCGGTTCTGGTCTCGTTAGCGTTATGGTTCGCGGCGATGTAGGCGCTGTTAAAGCAGCTACAGAAGTTGGAGCTGAATGTGCAGCTAAGCTCGGCGAGCTCGTTGCAGTTCATGTTATTCCCAGACCCCACGCAGACGTTGAATCCATTTTACCTACACTCTAATATTTTGAGGTGAGCTAAATGGCTGAAAAGAAAAAAAGCACTGCTGCCGCTGCTTCTTCAAAAAAGAAAACAACGACAAAAAGTGCGACAAAACCTGCAAGTGCAATAACTGCACCTGCAAAAGTAAACGACACAGTGTCAGTTAAAGAAAATTCAAATATTAACACAAATATGAAGGGAGAAATTAAAATGGCACAGGAAGCATTAGGTATGGTAGAAACAAGAGGTTTAGTAGCAGCTATCGAAGCAGCTGACTCTATGCTCAAAGCAGCTAATGTTATTTTAGTTGGCACAGAAAAAATCGGTTCTGGTCTCGTTAGCGTTATGGTTCGCGGTGATGTAGGCGCTGTTAAATCAGCTGTTGAAGTTGGTTCTTCAAACGCTGCAAAATTAGGCGAACTCGTTGCTACACATGTTATCCCCAGACCCCACAACGATGTTGAAAAGATTTTACCCGCTATTAAATAATTAAATCTTTTTCAAAGAGGTTGATTTTTGCGTCGGGAGCACAGCTTCCGACGCGGAATAACCCCTTAAAAGTTCCAATTATATTGTAAGGAATGGTGTAAATTATGATCATCGGAAAAGTAACAGGAAATATTGTTTCTACACGCAAGAATGAAAAATTGCAGGGGCAGAAGCTCTTAGTTGTAGAGATATTCGAATCTATTGATAAATGCAAATCAAAGATAATTGCAATTGATAATGTAGGTGCAGGTATCGGCGAAGTTGTAGTTGTAGCTCAGGGCAGCGCTGCTCGTATCGGCTGTAACTTGGATAACTCTCCCGTAGATGCAGCTATCGTAGGTATTGTTGATAACGGTTCTGAACTGGAGTTGTGATAAAATGACCCTTAACGAGTTGAAACTCAAATTAAGAGGCGCAGGTGTTGCAGGCGCAGGCGGTGCGGGTTTTCCTACATACGCAAAGTTATCTGACGCTGCAGACACAATTATCCTTAATTGTGCAGAATGCGAACCTCTCTTAAAACTTCACAGACAGGTTTTAGCTGAATATGCTTACGAAATCCTGTCTGCTTTACAAACAGTTAAAGAAGCTACAGGTGCTGATAATGTTATTATCGCACTAAAAAAGAATTATAAAGATGCAATCAATGCAGTAAATTCTGTTTTAGATAAATTTAATAATTTTAGTATTTCATATTTACCTGAGGTATACCCTGCAGGTGATGAAGTGGTTACTATTTACGAGTCAACCGGAAGAATTGTTCCTCCCGGTAAGCTCCCCATATCTGTTGGTGTTATAGTTTTTAATGTTGAAACAATGCTTAACATCTATAACGCAATTACTACAGATACACCTGTTACACATTCTTATGTAACAGTTACGGGTGCTGTAAATAATCCTGTTACAGTTAAAGCGCCTTTGGGTATGAGCTTTAAGGAATTAATTGATTTAGCTGGTGGTTCGTATCTCGATGAGTACAGCGTTATTAACGGTGGACCTATGATGGGTAAACTTGTTAATGAACTTGACACTGTAACCAAGACCACCACTGCCCTGCTCGTTTTACCAAACAATAATCAGGTTATAGAAAAGAAAAAAGCGCGTGTTTCAATAAGCTTAAAGCGCGCCATGGCAAGTTGTTGTCAGTGTAGATCTTGTACAGTTACTTGTTCAAGAAACTTGCTTGGTCATCCAATTGAACCTCACGCGTTTATGAGAACAGCCACAAGCGGTGTTACAAAGGATTTAGCGCCTTTCCTTAATACATTCTTCTGCTCTGGCTGTGGAATATGCGAAATGTATTCATGTCCGCAAGGGTTAGCCCCTAGAACATTGATTACAGAATATAAGATGGGACTGAGAAATAACGGTGTACCGATTCCAAGTGATTTACCTGAACCAGTGGCTGATGAGAACCGTAAAATGAAACTTGTTCCCATTTCACGACTGACCTCAAGGCTTGGACTTTCAAAATATAATAGTCCTGCTCCACTTGTTGAGGATGAAATCATACCTAAAAAGGTTAAGATTACATTTAACCAAAACATAGGAGCACCTGCAAAACCCACAGTTAAATCAGGTGACAAGGTAACAGTAGGTCAGGTAATTGCTGATCTTGATGAAAAAAGCTTGGGACTTCCCATACACTGCTCCATCAACGGCACAATAGTCGACGCAAATGAACATTTTATAATTGTTAAGAGCAAATAACTCGGAAAGGAAGATGCAGAATGAGTAAAGCAATCGGTATGATTGAGTATCAGACTGTTTCAACAGGCGTTGTTGCAGCAGATACAATGGTTAAAACTGCCGATGTTGATATAATCGAGGCGCAAACAGTTTGCCCCGGTAAATACATAGTAATTATTTCAGGTGAATTGTCAGCGGTACGCGCTGCAGTTGACGCATCAAAAGCACTCTATGAGGAAGGACTTATTGACAGCTTTGTGCTTGGTAATCCCCATGAGTCAATATTCTCTGCTATTTACGGTGCAACAAGCCTTGGTGAAGTTGACGCATTAGGAGTATTGGAAACATATTCTGCAGCTTCTATTATAGTTGCAGCAGATACCGCAGCTAAAACTGCTGAAGTTGATTTAATTGAACTTCGTATTGCAAAGGGTATGTGCGGTAAATCTTATATGTTTATAACAGGAAGCGTAGCTTCTGTTACAGCAGCTATAGAACGCACTCGTAGCCAAATGGAAGACACGGGATTTTTCCTTGATAGCTCTATCATTGCAAAACCTGACGAAAAACTCTGGCAGACATTAATTTAGTTTAAAATTTTCACGATACATATAAACGGAGGCTATTAAAATGGAAATGAACGAAAGCTACATTAACCAGATTGTACAAAGTGTAATCAAAAATTTAGAAAATGCTGAGCCTACTGGCGACAGAAAGTTAAAGGGTGTATTTACAAATATGTCTGATGCCCTAAACGCTGTTCAGGAAGCTTATCTTTTCTATAAGTCATACTCTGTTGAACAGAGAGAAAAGATGATTTCAAACATCAGAAAGTTAACACTTCAAGAGGCTGAAATTATGGCTAAAATGGGTGTCGAAGAAACAGGCATGGGCAGAGTTTCTGATAAGATTATCAAGCATCAGCTCGTTGCTAACAAAACACCCGGTACAGAAGATTTAACAACTCAGGCTATCACAGGTGATGACGGTCTTACATTAGTTGAAATGGCTCCTTACGGCGTTATCGGTAGTATTACACCTTCAACTAACCCCAGTGAAACAGTTATCTGTAACTCAATCGGTATGATTGCAGGTGGTAATGGCGTTGTATTTAACCCCCACCCCAACGCTTGTAAAGTTGCAAACTACGCAGTAGACCTTGTTAACCGTGCTATTATCGAAGCAGGCGGTCCTGAAAACTTAGTAGTTTCAGTATACAAACCCACAATGGACTCATCAAAAGAAATGATGGCTTCTCCCATTGTTCGTATGTTGGTTGCTACAGGTGGTCCCGGTGTTGTTAGAACACTTCTCTCTTCCGGTAAGAAAGCAATCGGTGCAGGCGCAGGTAATCCCCCTGTTATCGTTGACGATACAGCAGACATTGCTAAAGCTGCAAAAGACATTATCGCAGGTGCAAGCTTTGACAATAACCTTCCTTGTATTGCAGAAAAAGAATGTTTTGCATTTGCAAACATCGCAGACGAACTTATTACAAATATGACACAGAACGGCGCCTACTTTTTAAATGCAGCCCAGGCTGAACAGTTAAAGGGCATCGCTCTGGTTGAAAAAGACGGCAAATATTCAATTAATAAAAAATGGGTTGGTAAGGACGCAGGTCTTTTCTTAAAAGAACTTGGCATTAATTCTGACGCAAGATTAATCATCTGCGAAACAGACGAATTACACCCCTTTGTTCAGGTTGAAATGATGATGCCCATTCTTCCCATTGTTCGTGTAAACAATATTCAGGAAGCTATTAAAATGGCTGTTAAAGCTGAACACGGTAACCGCCACACAGCTCATATCCACTCAAAGAACATTGACAACTTAACAGCATTTGCAAAAGCTGTTGAAACAACAATCTTCGTTAAAAATGCTCCCTCATATGCAGGCATTGGTGCAGGCGGCGAAGGTTATACAACATTCACAATTGCAGGACCCACAGGCGAAGGTCTCACCGCTGCTCATTCATTCACAAGAGCAAGAAGATGCGTTATGGTTGACGGTCTTCGTATTGTATAATTTACACGATAAAGGATTGATATTATGAACGCATTAGGAATGGTAGAAGTATATAGCTTTACAACAGCCGTTTGTGTAGCTGATGTTGCTGCTAAAACATCTGATGTAAAAATCATTGCTTTTGACAGAAACAGACCGATCAGTCCGGATGTTCCTGCTCCCTTGGTAATGATTGTAAAATTTGAAGGTGATGTTGCTGCAGTAAAGGCTGCTGTTGAAGCTAGTGTTGAATACGCAAAAGCTGAAGGTAAGTACATAGTTTCCCATGTTATCCCCAATCCCGGTATTGGTGTGGAAAAAATGGCTTACCGTATGGATATCAACAAGGATAAATATAACAAAAAGCTTCCTAAGAGCTTCTTAGGTGTTGATTATAAGGCACCTGAGAATAACGATGAAGCAATCGGTCTTTTGGAAGTTCAGGGGCTTGTTGCATCTATCGAAGGTGCTGACTCTATGCTCAAAGCTGCCGATGTAAGACTTATTCACTCAGAAAAGCGTCTGGGTGGTAGACTTGTTACATTTATCATTAAGGGCAATGTTGCTGCTGTAAAGGCTGCTATTGAAGCCGGCGAAGAAAATGCCAAAGTACTCGGCGAAATCTTCGGTAAAGCAGTTATTCCTCGTCCCCACGATGAAGTTATTAAGTTCTTTGACATTGAAGAATAATTTTCTATAAAGCGAGTGTATTATTATGTACGATATTAAAGAAATTACAGAAGCTGTTAAAAAAGCAGTTATTGATTTCGAAGAAAATAGAGATAAAGTTACAATAGGTGTTTCTCAGCGTCATGTTCACTTGTCAAGAAAAGACCTTGATATTCTTTTCGGCGAAGGCTTCGAACTGACAAAGAAAAAGACACTTATGGGCAGAGAGTTTGCTTCTGACCAGTTTGTAACTTTAGTAGGACCTTCTTTGAAGTCTATTGAAAAAGTAAGAGTTTTAGGACCTGTAAGAAAAGATACACAGGTTGAAATTTCCAAAACCGATACCTTTATTTTAAAGGTAAGTCCTCCGGTTCGCCCCTCGGGCAAAATAGAGGGCTCTGAGCGTTTGGTACTTGTTGGTCCCTGCGGTACTGTTTATCTTAACGAAGGCGTTATTATTGCAAACCGCCATATCCATTTAGATCCTCAGTACGCTGCTGCAAACAACATTTCTGACAATGAGTATGTTGATGTTGTTGTAGAAGGTATTAAACCCACAAGATTTTATGATGTACAGGTTCGTGTGCGTGACGATTTCAGATGCGAAATGCACATTGATACTGACGACGCTAACTCTACTCTGCTCAGAAACGGTGATAAAGTTAAAATCATCAAAAAGAAGTAATTTAGGAGTGATGAGATGTTTGCATTAGAGCGCCAGAAGGTAATTTTAGAAAAATTGAATTTTGAAGGTGCTGTATGGGTAAGCAAACTCAGCACAGAATTAGGTGTTACTGAAGAAACAATCAGACGAGATCTTGAAAAACTTGAAAATCAGGAAGTTTTAGTCAGAACACACGGCGGAGCTGTTCCTGTTACTGAAAGTTCCTATGAGCTTTCTTTGGAAAAGCGTAAACAGACTAATCTTGTTGCAAAAGAAAAGTTAGCAAGATCGGCAGTTGAGCATATTTTGCCAGGTGATACGATTTTTTTAGACTCATCAACCACTACTTTTTATATAGCAAAAGAAATAAAAAAACTCAAGAATATTACTGTTGTAAGTAATTCGCTTCGAGTTATAAATGAACTCTCTAATGCTGAAAACATTAAAACAATTGGCGTTGGTGGTGTTGTAAGTAACAACCAGTCTATGGTTGGATACTTGGCGGAAAACACAATAAAAAACAATTTTTACGCGATGAAATTTTTCTTTTCTAGTAAAGGTGTTTCACTTGAAGCAGGCATTATGGAAAGTAATGATATGGAATGCGCTATCAAAAAGCAGATGATTGCAAACGCTACAGAAAAGTATTATCTGTGTGACACTTCAAAGATAGGCAGAGTTGGTTTTTATAAACTGCTTCCTATTGATGAAATAGATTATTTTGTAACAGACGCAACGCTCGGCGATGAATACACCGCCTTCTTTAACGAGTATGATATAAAATATATACAAGCAGAATAAAAAATAAAAGGCTGTTTAAAACAGCCTTTTATTTTTTATAATGAAAGAATTTCTGATACACCTAAAAGTTCGTTGTCGAGAGATTTGCTCATATTCAATCCTTCTAGAATATCGTAATCGACTATAGCATCACCGGACACGGCTACAATTCGGTTGCCAATACCTTGATTAAGTAAATCAACTGCTGCTACACCCATTCGGCTTGCAGTAACCCTGTCTTTAACTGTAGGATTACCGCCGCGCTGGATATGGCCAAGAATTGTGGCTCTGGTTTCTATACCGGTTTCTTCTTCGATTCTGGATGCCATTTTGAGCGCACTCATGTTATCTTTTGTAACACCTTCAGCAACGATAATCAAATGCTGCTCTTTACCGCGCTTGATACCTGCTTTAATCTCAGCTAGAATATCCCTTTTAAAATCAAAATCTCTTTCTGGAATTATAACTGCTTCGGCGCCACAGGCAATACCTACATTAACTGCGATATAGCCCGCATCTCTACCCATAACCTCAACAACTGAACAACGGTCGTGGCTGCGACAAGTATCACGAATTTTATCAATTGCATCCTGCACTGTATTTAACGCTGTGTCAAAGCCTATTGTATAATCTGTACAACCAATATCATTATCGATTGTGCCCGGAATACCAACAGTGGGAACTCCTGAAATACTTAACTCACGAGCGCCGCGGAATGAACCGTCACCGCCTACAACAACAAGCCCCTCGATACCTAATTCACTTACATTTGCAATAGCTTTTTTTCTTGCTTCAGGATCCTTAAATTCAGGACATCTTGCTGACTGTAAAATCGTTCCACCTCTGTGTAATATATCAGATACAGAACGAGCGTTCATTTCTTCATATAGATTATTCAAAAGGCCATAATAACCTTTTCTAAAACCAACGACTTCTATACCCATAGCGGCTGCTGAACGCACAACAGCACGAATTGCGGCGTTCATACCTGGAGCATCGCCACCACTTGTTAATACACCTATTTTTCTCATATTCTTCATCAAAACCTTTCTGACCATAACTTACCTATTCCTTATCATGGACCCATAAGGATATAACTAAAACAAGTTTGAAATTAAAATTCTATGTCCTTCTTCAACTTGTGATTCAGGAAGAAGAATCTCATAGCACCCGTAAACATTTTCACTCTTTGTACCAACAGTTCTCACCTTTACAGAAAGACCTGCTTCGCGCAAAAGCTCAGTTGCAATATTAGATGCTTCCCTATTTTGAGTTATATAAACAACTATCCACATAAAATCAGCTCCTAAACAATTTATAAAGAAATTATCTGGTTTTTTCTCTGATTTCTTTTGTGATATTTGTTATAAAATCTTCCTTAGAAACCTGACCTAAGTCGCCCTCTTTTCTTGAACGAACAGCAACCGCTCCGGATTCGATTTCTTTTTCGCCTACAATCAACATGTAAGGAACTTTTTCAAGCTGTGCTTCTCTGATTTTATAACCAATTTTTTCGTTTCTATCGTCCACTTCAACCATAACGCCATTAGCACGCAAAACTTTCGCATACTCTCTTGCGTATTCTTTCTGTGCGTCTGTAATGGGAAGAATCTTTGCCTGAACAGGAGCTAACCATGTGGGGAAAGCACCTGCGTACTTCTCTATTAAGAGCGCTAAAGTTCTCTCGTAACAGCCCATAGATGTTCTGTGAATGATATAAGGATTCTTCTTTGAACCGTCACTGTCTGTATATTCCATACCGAATTTTTCAGCAAGCATCTGGTCAACCTGAATCGTAACAAGTGTATCTTCTTTACCAAATACATTCTTAATCTGAATATCGAGCTTAGGACCGTAGAAAGCAGCCTCGCCGATACCAATTTTGTATTCAAGACCAAGATCATCAAGAATTGTCTTCATTGTGTTCTGAGCTTCTGCCCACTGTTCATCAGTTCCGATATACTTTTCACGGTTATCTGGATCCCATTGAGAGAATCTGTAAGAAACATCTTCATACAAACCTAATGTTTTCATCATGTAGTTTGTCATCTCGAGACAGTTTCTGAATTCTTCTTCCAACTGGTCGGGTCTGCACATTAAGTGACCTTCAGAAATTGTGAACTGACGAACGCGGATTAAACCGTGCATTTCCCCTGATGATTCATTTCTGAAAAGTGTTGATGTTTCAGCATAACGCAAGGGCAAATCTCTGTAGCTTCTCATTTTTGAAAGATAAGCCTGATACTGGAAAGGACATGTCATAGGACGAAGTGCAAACACTTCCTTATCACTTTCAGGGTCACCCATAACAAACATACCGTCTAAATAATGGTCCCAGTGACCCGAAATTTTGTAAAGATCGCTTTTTGCCATTAAAGGAGTTTTTGTTCTGAGCCAACCGTTTGCTTCTTCGTGATCCTCTACCCATCTCTGGAGAGTCTGTAAAATCTTCGTGCCCTTAGGAAGCATAACAGGCAAACCCTGACCTATTACATCAACTGTTGTGAATATATCCAGTTCACGACCGAGTTTGTTATGGTCGCGTTTTCTTGCTTCTTCCTGAGCTGCCAAAAATTCTTCCATATCGGTTTTGTTTGTGAAAGCAGTACCGTAGATTCTCTGGAGCATCTTGTTCTTTTCATCGCCGCGCCAGTAAGCACCTGCTGTACCTGTTAAGGTGAAAGCCTTTACTTTGCCTGTTGATGATAAATGAGGACCTGCACAAAGGTCTGTAAATTCACCCTGCTCGTAAAAGCTGATTTCAGCATCTTCGGGCAAGTCGTTTAGAAGCTCTACTTTATATATTTCGCCTTTTTCTTCAAAATATTTAATAGCCTCGTCTTTTGACTTAATGATTTTTCTTATAGGAAGATTTTCTTTTACAATTTTTTTCATTTCAGCGGAAATTTTATCTAAAACTTCAGGAGTAAAAGAAACTTCGCAATCGATATCATAGTAAAAACCATTTTCAATAGCGGGACCTATAGCAAGCTTAGCTTCGGGATAAAGTCTTTTTACAGCCTGAGCTAAAATGTGTGATGCTGTATGCCTGAACACATCTTTTCCCTTCTGGTCATCGAAAGTAAGGAAAGTGACACAAGCGTCACTTTCGATTACTTCACCCATTCCTAAAACTTTGCCGTCAACTTCAGCGGCAAGTGCCGCGCGCATAAGACCTTCTGAAATATCGCCTGCGATTTCGTACAGGTGCTTTGCTTCGCTATATTCTAAGATTTTTCCATCTTTTAATGTGATTTTCATAATTTCGCCTCCGAGCAAAAATTATTCGTTGTCTTCTTTTGCGCCTTCTAAATCATTTAAAGCGTCTTTTCTGGATAAGCTGATTTTGCCTGTCTTTTCGTCAACTTCCATTACTTTAACCATAATTTCGTCGCCAACATTTACAACATCTTCAACTTTAGCAACTCTTCTGTTTTCAAGCTTTGAAATATGACACAAGCCTTCAACACCGGGGATAAATTCCACAAAAGCACCAAATGTTGTTACTGTTGTAACCTTACCCTTGAAGATTGCACCGATTTCAATGTTTCCGCAGATAGCATCAATGATTTCCATTGCACGCTTTGCATCTTCTTCAACACTTGTAGCAATGTAGATTGTGCCGTCTTCTTCAATGTCAATCTTAGTCTGTGTTTCAGCGATAATCTTCTGAATTACTTTACCGCCTGAACCGATAACATCACGAATCTTATCTTTATCAATGTGCATTGTGTAGATTTTGGGAGCGTATTTAGAAAGCTCTGTACGAGGAGCAGGAATTGCCTTTAACATAACTTCATCCAAGATGTAATTTCTTGCTTCTTTTGTCTGAGCAAATGCCTGCTTGATGATTTCGGGAGTTAAACCGTCAATCTTGATATCCATCTGAATAGCTGTAATACCATCTTTTGTACCTGCTACTTTAAAGTCCATATCGCCATAGAAGTCTTCTAAACCCTGAATATCAACCATTGTGATAAATCTGTCGCCTTCTGTAACAAGACCTACAGAAATACCTGCAACAGGAGCTTTAATCGGAACACCGGCGTCCATAAGTGCCAATGTGCTACCACATACACTCGCCTGTGATGTACTACCATTTGAAGAAAGTACTTCAGAAACAAGTCTTAATGCATATGGGAATTCTTCTTCACTGGGAATAACGGGCTCTAAAGCTCTTTCTGCTAAAGCACCGTGACCGATTTCGCGTCTGCCGGGACCTCTTGAGGGTCTTGTTTCACCTACGCTGTATGAGGGGAAGTTGTAGTGGTGGATGTAACGCTTCTCTGTTTCAGCATCAATACCGTCTAACATCTGAGCCTCACCGATAGGACCGAGTGTTGCAATTGTAAGAACCTGTGTCTGACCTCTTGCAAAAAGACCTGAACCGTGTGTTCTGGGAAGGATTGAAACTTCAGCGCTCAAAGGTCTAATATCTGTAATACCACGACCGTCAACACGCTTGCCCTCGTCCAAAATCCAACGACGAACGATATATTTCATTAACTTCTCTACTGCTTCTGTAATTTCTGCACCATTTTCTTCTTCTGTGTATTTGCCTTCGAAGTGTGCATAGAGTTCTTCGTAGAATACTTTCATATTTGCTTCACGAACATTTTTGTCGTCTGTATCTAAAGCAACTTTTAATTTATCCATACCGAAGTCTTTAATATCGTTATAGAGTTCTTCATCAACAATATGAGGCTCGTAAGTGATTTTTTCTTTACCGATTTCTGCCTGAATAGCACTGATAAAATCACAAATCTTTTTGATTTCTTCGTGAGCCATCATGATAGCGTCAAAAACAACATCTTCTTTTACTTCTTTAGCACCCGCTTCAATCATAACAACCTTTTCTTTTGTACCAGCAACTGTTAAGTAAAGGTCGCTCTTTTCGCGTTCAGCAAGTGTGGGGTTGATGATAAGCTGACCGTCAACATAACCCATAACAACGCCACCGATGGGGCCATTCCACGGAATTTCAGAAATTGCAATTGCAACAGATGTACCAATCATGGCAGCAACTTCAGGTGAATAGTCCTGGTCGACTGACATAACTGTATTAACTACTGATACATCGTTTCTTAAATCTTTGGGGAACAAAGGACGGATAGGTCTGTCAATAACACGAGATGTTAATACAGCCTTATCCGAGGGTTTACCTTCGCGTCTTGTAAAACCGCCGGGGATTCTACCTACTGAGTAAAGTTTTTCTTCGAAATCAACACTCAGAGGGAAAAAGTCAATACCTTCTCTGGGTTTTGCTGCCATTGTAGCAGTTGATAATACGCAAGTCTCGCCGTATCTTACCATAACAGCGCCGCCAGCGAGTTCTGCAAACTTACCTGTTTCGATCTCGAGTGGTCTGCCTGCAAATTCTGTCTTAAAGCTTTTGTACATTTTTGTCATACCTTTCTGCCCGCTAAAATTTATTTTAAAATATCCGAATTGCGGGCAAAACGGGTATTTTTGTTTTGATCGCTTGGTAATAAGAGATAAGACATAAACATCAAACAAACTAATTTTGGTGCTTATCTCTTACATCTTAATACACCAAGCGTTTCAAAACGACTATATTATAGCACAATCTACCGTAAAAATCAAGAAAATATTGCCGGAAATCACGCTTTGTTACATTAATTTAATTTTTCAGTTGATATTTTGAAATTATTATGTTAAAATATAAGTTACGATATTATGAGCAGGAGTGTTTTCTTTGGTTGAAAACAGGTTTAAAAATCATATATTACTTTTAGTTGCAAGTGTTATACTTACACTTTTAACACTGCTCCCTCTGGGGATTTTTGGCGTTATTGTTACAACGCTTTTGACTACCTTAGTGGGATACACCGTTACCAAGCATCACTACTCTTTTGTTGCTGTTGTTTGTGCATCTATACTTCTTATATATGTGCTGTTTTCCGGCAATTTAATCGCATCTGTTTTTGCGGCGCTCCCTATTATACTCTGTGGTTTGACTTTAGGTATTGCTTATAATTTGAAGTTTTCTTCATTCAAAACCATAGGTATATTCACAGGTGTTTATACACTTAATATCTTGTCCGTTTTAATGCTATATGGCAAAAATATATTATCTGACATAAGCGAAAGCTTGAATGAGTTCATATCGTCCGAGAGTGCACAACAGTTTCTGTCCACATCATCCGATGTTAATGCTGAAAGCCTCAAAGAGTTTGCTGGTCAGATTATGACAATATTTACTTTGCTTATGCCAGCCATAATAGTAATTGCTTGCATATTATTTGCTATTTTGAATTTTGTTATATTCAAAAAGTTACTTAAATTTTTGAAAGCGGATATCTCATTTTACAGTGAATTTCCTCTTTGGCGAGCTGATGTTTCAATGAGTGTGATTTATTTTATTATTGTTGCCTTGGCTATGTTAGCTCCACGGACGAATTATATATATGCTGCATTATTAAATGTTGTTGCAATATCTACATTTGTGTTTTTTATTTTCGGCCTGTCTTTTGCCGATTATATTTTGACAATTAAACTAAAAAAACAGTTGCTGCGCAAAGTTATCCTTGTTATTTTAACAGTTTCATCCTTGTTGGTTCTTGGCTTTCCGTTTTTTATTTTAGTTTTTGCGGGAGCTCTGGACGGTTGCTTCAATTTCAGAAAAAAGTACGCAACAAACCAATCCAATGAATAGGAGTTGAGTTTAAAAGTATGAATAAGAATAAAACAAAACAAATTTTTATAGCTAATGAGTTATATATTCTTTTGTTTGCTATTATTGGCACAGTTATGTTATTCAGTAATTTTCATATCCTTGGTATAGTCCAAATTATTCTTTCTTTAATCATCTTTTTATTGAGCTTGATATTTAAGTTTGCATCAAAGAAAAAGATAAGTGAAATGATTGAACAGGTGACATTAAGCGCCGGTCGTAGTAACGAAGGATTGCTTTCTTTCCCTTTGCCTATTGTTTTATTGGAATCTGACGGCTCTATCATTTGGTACAATACAGACTTTAGAAAAATCTTTGCTGACAAAAGTCTCAGCGAATGCTCAATTTCTGATTTGTTTGACGAGTTCGATATTTCACTTTTGTCACAAAAACACAGTTCTGAAGGTTTTGTTCGCGAGTTGCGCTACGAAGACAAAGTGTTCAAAGCTATAGGAAACACCCCTCAATCAGTTGCTGAAACAGGAAAAACAATTACACTTATGTATCTTGACGATGTATCATCAGTAGTTGAATTGCGCCAGAAATACATAGCTGAAAAAACTTTCCAGTGCTTTGTCATGGTAGATAACTATGACGAGCTTATGGACGCAGCACCCTCCTCTGTTGTTCCGCAACTTCAGGCCGAATTGTACAGAACCATAAATGACTGGGTGGCGCAAAACAACGGTATAATCTTAAAATACGAAAAAGATAAGTATTTTATTATGTTTGAATACAAGCATTTTGAGGGATTTGTTAAAAACAAGTTTGATATTCTTACAAAAATACGCTCTATAGATACAAAAAACTCAATACCTGCTTCTATAAGTATAGGTATAGGTATGAACGGCAAAGATTTAGTTGAAAACGACACATTCGCAAGAGCAGCACTCAATATGGCTTTAGGCCGTGGTGGTGACCAGGCAGTAATTAAAGATGATGAGCAATTCCGTTTTTACGGTGCTGCCACAAAGGAACACGAAAAAAGCACTCGTGTTAAGGCGCGTGTTGTAAGCTTTGCTTTATCAGGTCTTATAAACAACGCCGAAAATGTGGTTGTTTTAACTCACAAAAACGCCGATGTAGACGGTGTTGGTGCGGCTTTTGGATTGTTGCGAATTTGCCGTATTCACAACACCCCGATGACAATCGCTATGGAAACATACGACAAAACTGTAGCTCGTATGCTTGCAAAACTTGAAAATACCGAAGAATATAACGGTCTGGTAATCACTGCCGATGAAGCTCACGAGCGAATAGGAGAAAACACCCTTGTCATTATGGTTGACACTCACAAAATATCATTGCTCGAAGATGCAACTTTGTTGAATAATGTGAAGCAGTTTGTTGTTATTGACCATCACAGAAGAACCGCTGATTTTGTTGAGCATCCTTCTTTGGTTTATCACGAGCCTTACGCTTCATCAACCTGCGAAATGGTTACCGAGATACTCCAGTACACATCAAATAAAATGTCGCTTACAAAATTTGAAGCTGAGGCACTCTACTCCGGTATTGTTGTAGATACAAAGAATTTTACATTCAAAACCGGTGTTAGAACATTTGAAGCGGCATCATTCTTAAGAAAACAAGGTGTTGACACAATTGCTGTAAAGACTGTTTTCCAGCAAGATTTAAAGACATATATAAAACGCTCGGAAATCATTAAGAACGCAGAAATCGTAAGAGAAAATATTGCAATAAGCATTTCACCTGCGTCAAACGACATTACAAACATCGTTATGGCACAGGCTGCAGACGAGTTATTAAACATCAGAGGTATCATAGCTTCTTTTGTAATCAGAGAATGTGACGGAAATGTAAATATAAGCGGACGCTCATTAGGAGAAATTAATGTACAGCTTATATTAGAAAAGCTTGGCGGCGGTGGTCATATGACAATTGCCGGCGCGCAGCTTGAAAACATAACTGGCGCATCAGCTAAGCAAATGCTTATGGAAGCAATTGATAATTATTATATAGACAATGCAAACTAACATACTCAGGAAAGAGGTTTATCATTATGAAAGTAATTTTAAAAGCCGATGTAAAAGGCCAAGGTAAAAAAGGCGATTTAATAAACGCATCCGACGGATACGCTAAAAACTTTTTGCTCCCCAAGGGTTTAGCTGTCGTTGCTGACAAATCCACAATTAACGAATTAGAAAGTAAAAAAAGCGCAGCGCAGTTCCATAAGAATCAGGAAGAAATGCGCGCAAAGGAATTAGCTGAAAAGTTAGATGGTAAAAAGGTTACCTTTAAGGCAAAATCCGGCGAAAACGGCAAGCTTTTTGGTTCTATAACCCCACAGGATGTTGCAAACGAAATAAAAATGCAGCTTCATCTGGAAGTTGATAAGAAAAAAGTCCAACTTGAAAGCATCAAAACATTGGGAACAACGGAGGCAATTGTGAAAATTTACCCCGGTGTTTCTGCAAAAGTTAAGGTTGAAGTATTGCCCCTATAACTAATGAGAGGACTGTACGCTGATGGATATTCAGAATGAAAATTTAATACAGGGTGTTATGCCCCATAACAAAGAAGCAGAACAGTCCGTGTTGGGCGCTATGCTTCTTAATCGCGATTGTGTAACCACAGCTTTCGAAGGATTGAGCGATGCAGATTTTTATATAGAAGCAAATAAGAAAATCTTTACTGCGATGGCGTCATTGTTTAACAGAAATGTAGCAGTAGATTTGGTTACTGTTTCTGATGAACTTAACGCTATGTCAGCACTCGAGGCTGTTGGCGGCATACAGTATTTATCATACCTTGCCTCTACTCTGCCTACTACTGCAAACATAGAGCAGCATATCGAAATCATCCGCGAAAAATCCTTAAGAAGAAAATTAGCTGACGCTGCACAAAAAATCAAAGACCAGAGTCTTGATGCAGGTGCAAACGCTTTAGAAGTGGCTGATTTTGCAGGTAAATTGATTTTCGATACACTCGAAAGCAAAAGTCGGGATATTAGACATATCAAGGATGTTTTAATTGATACTCATGAAAATCTGACCAATATATATAATTCCAAAGGAAAGCTTACAGGTGTTCCTACAGGATTTTCATCATTGGACGGCATTTTAAATGGTTTACAGAAATCTGACCTCATTCTTTTAGCCGCTCGTCCCAGTGTTGGTAAAACAAGCTTTGCCTTAAACATTGCTGCAAATGCCGCAATAAAAGGAAATGTTCCTGTTGCTATATTCAGCCTTGAAATGTCAGGCACACAGCTTGTTTCCCGTATAATGAGTTCTGAAATGCTTATTGACAGTGGGCACCTGCGTTCAGGTGAGTTAGAAGACGACGATTGGGAAAAAATTGCTTTAGCCTTAAATACATTAGGCAAAGCACCTATATACATAAGCGAAAATACCTCTGTTAAGGTATCTGATATTCGCGCTACCTGCAGAAGATTAAAGGCTGAAAAAGGTCTTGGACTTATTGTTATTGACTACCTACAGCTTATGCAGGGTAACCGTTCAGAAAGTAGACAGCAGGAAGTTTCGGATATGTCTCGTTCTTTAAAGCTTCTTGCCAAGGAGTTGAACATTCCGATTTTGACACTTTCACAGCTTTCCCGTGCTACTGAACAGCGCAAGGATGACAACAAGCCTAAGCTTTCTGATTTGCGTGAATCCGGTGCTATTGAGCAGGATGCTGATATTGTACTCTTCCTTTATCGTGATGTTTCGACGGAGGAAGAAACAAATATTGTAAAGCTAAACATTGCCAAGCACAGAAGTGGTTCCTTGGGCACTATAGATTTAGTGTGGAAAGGCGAATATACAAGGTTTTTTGACAAGGACATACAGCACTAAACTTTTAAAGTGGGTTTAGATATGGATATTAAAGAAAAAGTTTTAAATTATATAAAAAAGCACAAACTGTTACACGCAGGAGATTCAGTAATATGTGCCGTTTCGGGCGGGGCTGATTCTGTTTGCATGCTTGATATTTTGTATGATATAAAGGATGAATTAGACATTTCTTTATCTGTCGCTCACCTTAATCATTGTTTGAGAGGCGAAGAAGCAGACAGAGACGAGAAATTCGTAAAGGAGCTTTGCCGTAAGTATTCACTCCACTGCTATACTATAAAGGTTGATGTTAATAAATTGGCAAAAGAATCTAAAGTCTCTTGCGAGGAAGCTGGCAGAATAGCCAGATATAATTTCTTTCACGAGTTAAAAGAAAAGCTCTCTGCCACAAAAATCGCAACAGCCCACAACAAAAACGATAATGTTGAGACGGTATTGATGCGTATAATGCGTGGAACAGACATAAAAGGCTTATCCGGTATTCCTGTTTGTAACAGAAAAAATGTTATAAGACCTATTTTAGGACTATCTCGTGACGAAATTGAAGAGCATATCAAGTGTAAAGGCTTAGACTTTGTCACAGACTCCACCAATCTTGGTGATGATTACTCAAGAAATAAAATCAGACACAACATCATTCCGTTGGCAGAAGAACAATTTAACAGCAATTTCATAAATGTAATGGCTTCAAATATCGAACTTTTTACCGAAGCTAATAATTATATCGAAAAAAGTGTAAATACTATTTACGATAGTATAATATCAAAAGATGATTTTGTTTTTAGTTTCTCTGCACCACTCCTTTTACAGAAGGATGTGTATATTGCAAAGCGCATTATTAAAAAAACTGTGTTTGAATTAGCTAATCGCAACATTTCAAACGATTTATGCAGTTTGATTTATGATGCTCTTTCTAATGGAGGTTCTGTAACCGTCTGCGAGAATTTGAATTTTTATGTTAAATACGACCGTGCTTTTTTTGTAAAAAAACAAAGCATTCCTGATTTTTCATATACATTTGATTCTCCGGGAATATATAAAGTACCGGAGTTAGGAATTTTGGTAAATATAAGCGAGGGCGAAGGTCCTGTTGATTTTAGAGACAAATATACGCTGTATATCGACAAGAGCAAACTTACTCACGGTCTTATTTTGCGTAACAGAAAAGCCGGAGACAGAATGTTACTTCCAAATTGCGGAAGCAAAAAAATCAAGGATATTTTGATTGATGAAAAAATACCTGCATTTTTTAGAGAAAGCTTTCCCGTTTTTGAACACAATGGCGAAATAATATGGTTGTGTGGTTTGCGCGATAATGGTAAAATGCGAATTTTGAACGGAAAAAAATATATTAAAATAACACTACTTAAGGAGAAGAACGATGAATAAAGACATAAAGAATATTCTTTTTACCAAAGAGGAAATACATAACAAAGTAAAAGAAATAGCGGATAAACTCAATGAAGATTACAAAGGTGAAGAGGTTATATTTGTATGTGTTTTAAAAGGTTCACTCCCCTTTTATGCCGATTTGGTAAGAGAAGTAAATTTCCCTGTTACATTTGATATGGTTTGTGTTTCAAGTTACGGTGCAAGTGCTGAATCTTCCGGAACTTTAAAAATCAAACTTGATTCAGGTGTTTCATATGAGGGTAAAAATGTTCTTATTATTGAAGATATATTAGATACAGGAAACACTTTAACCAATCTTTTAGCACATTTTTCGGACAGAAATCCCAAGTCTATGAGGTTGTGTTGCCTGTTAGATAAGCCTTCTCGTAGATTGCGTGACATACAGGCAGATTATAAAGGTTTTGAGATACCCGATGAGTTTGTTGTGGGTTACGGTCTTGACTACGCAGAAAAATACCGCGAACTTCCCTATATAGGTGTATTAAAACCTGAAATATATAAAAATAATTAACATAAAGTGAATTTTTACCATGTTAGCTTGCTTTTTAAAAAGCGGTATGTTAAACTAAGTTGAACAAAAATCCAGAGGTGAATTTCTTGAAAAAAAGCGCAAAAAAAGGGTTTAGGGGTATTTGGTTTTATATAGCATTATTAGCTGTTGTATTTTTAGTATTCAATATCCTGAATTATCAACCCGGAGCTAAACAAATTTTATATTCTGATTTGGTTAGTTATATTAAATCAGGTCAGGTAGTTGAGATGACAGTTAAGGAAAAAACAGTTGAAATAACACTGAATGAGCCTGCTACATCTCCTAATTCCAACAAAAGAATTGCTAATATTCCTTCTATTGGTGTTTTATACGAAAACGCAGGTGAAGAAATACAGACACAGTTAAACGAGGGCACATTAAAGCTTGATACTCCCAAGCCGGAAGAGCTGCCTTGGTGGGTTTCTTTCTTGCCTACTCTTTTGACAATAGGCATATTCATTGTATTTTGGGTTATTTTCATGCGCCAGTCTGGCGGTGGCGGAAAGGCAATGTCCTTTGGTAAAAGCACCGCAAAAATGACTGATGGTGGCGAAACACATGTTACATTCAAAGATGTAGCAGGCGCCGACGAAGAAAAAGAAGAACTTGAAGAAATTGTTGACTTTTTGCGTGATTCTTCAAAGTTTATTGAATTAGGAGCACGCATTCCCAAAGGTATCTTATTAGTCGGACCTCCTGGAACAGGTAAAACCTTGTTAGCGAAGGCGGTTGCCGGTGAAGCAAAGGTTCCCTTCTTCTCCATCAGTGGTTCTGACTTTGTTGAAATGTTTGTTGGTGTTGGTGCTTCCCGTGTTCGTGACTTATTTGATCAGGCCAAGAAAAATTCACCCAGTATTATATTTATAGACGAAATCGATGCCGTGGGCAGACATCGTGGCGCAGGCCTTGGCGGCGGTCATGACGAGCGTGAACAGACTTTGAATCAGTTGTTGGTTGAAATGGACGGTTTTGGTGCAAACGAAGGCATTATCATTATGGCTGCAACAAACAGACCTGATATTTTAGACCCCGCTCTTCTTCGTCCCGGTCGATTTGACAGACAGATTGTTGTAAACGCACCCGATGCAAAGGGCCGTGAGGAAATCTTAAAGGTTCATTCTCGCGCTAAGCCCTTGGCTGATGATGTTGACTTATCAGTTGTTGCAAAATCTACAGTTGGCTTTACAGGTGCCGACCTTGAAAACCTTATGAATGAAGCTGCTCTCCTTGCTGCGAAACTCAGAGAGAAGAAGATTAAAATGCAGCATATTGAGGACTCAGTTATAAAGGTTATTGCTGGTCCTGAAAAGCGTTCAAGAGTTGTAACAGACAAGGATAAAAAGCTTGTTGCTTATCACGAAGCAGGACACGCGATTATTCATCATATACTTCCGAATTGTGACCCTGTTCACGAAGTTTCGATTATTCAGAGAGGTCGCGCAGGTGGATATACACTTTCCCTTCCTACTGATGATAAGAACTATGTTTCCAAAAACGATATGCTGGATAATTTAGTAAGCTTACTCGGTGGCCGCGTTGCTGAAAAGTTAGTATTAGACGATATTTCAACAGGCGCTTCAAACGACATTGAGCGCGCAAGTAAAATTGCCCGTGATATGGTTACAAAATACGGCATGAGTGAGTCCATTGGACCTATTTCGTTCCGTAGCGAAAATGACGAAGTGTTTCTTGGAATGAGTTACTCATCAGGCCGTGAATATTCAGAAAAGCTTGCTGCAGAGATTGACACAGAGGTTAAATCTATCATCGATAACGCATATGACCGTTGCACAAAAATCTTAACCGAAAATATGGCAAAACTTCATAATGTGGCTCAGGCTCTCTTTGAAAAAGAAAAAATCAGCGGCGAAGAATTTATTGAAATATTCGAAAAAGACGAAAAAGCAAACGAAGAAATTTCAGAATAAAGTTAAACGGTATGTGATAATTCACATACCGTTTTTGTTATTATTTACATAATTCAGAAACTATCTGGTTAATCAGCTTACCGTCGGCTTTTCCGTTAAGCTCGCCCATTGCAGCTTTCATTACTATTCCTTTGTTTTTTGTAGCTAAAACATCTGCAAATTTTGTTTTGATAATCGTCTTAATTTCTGCTTCTGTCAATACAGCTGGTGCATACTTTTCAACAATTTCATACGCCTTTTTGTACTCTGCCTTGAGTTCTGCCCTCTCATCTGGACAAGTATCAATTTGCTCTTTAATTGATTTTAATTCCTTGAGGATTACTTTATCAACTAAGCTCTCAGGAATATCATCTCGCACGCCCTCGTCAATAGCAACTTTTTTAACTGCAGCAATGAGTGAAGATATAGCGTCTTTTGTTTCTTTGTCTTTTGCCTTCATCGCAGTTACCATATCCTGTCTTAATATTTCAATTGTCATATCATTTTTCCTTTCTGCCGTGCGGCTTTTGTGATATTTTTTATTATATACCACATTGACTTTTTTGTCTACAAAAAAAGTTTATAAAATTTTAAAAAAAATGTTGTATTTTCGAAAAAATGTGTTATAATTAAATTATAAATTAAATAATTCATTTTTTTGTATGTATTTTTACATATTTTTAAATGTGGGGTGTCGGACGCATAAGAACGATGTGTGTTCCGGCTTTTATTTTTGTTAACATTAAAATTGACATAATTCTGAGTTTAGGAGGGTGATAAATGTCCAACGCTATCATTGAACTTAAAAACATTTCCAAGAGTTTTGGCGAAGAGGATATTCTTGAAAATTTCAGTGTTGAAATCGAAAGACACGCATTTGTTACTATATTGGGTCCTTCCGGTTGCGGCAAGACTACTATGTTGCGCTTAATCGGCGGCTTTGAGGTGCCTGATGAAGGACAAATACTTTTTGACGGTGAAGATATAACCAGTCTTCCCCCTTACAAAAGGCGTCTTAACACTGTCTTTCAAAAATATGCTCTTTTTCCGCATATGAACGTTTTTGACAACGTGGCTTTTGGCTTGACTATAAAGAAAGTTGATAAAAAAATTATAAAAGAAAAAGTAAGCGAGGTTTTAAAACTCGTAAACTTAAGTGGCTTTGAAAAGCGTAGTGTTGATTCTCTTTCAGGTGGTCAGCAGCAGCGTATTGCTATAGCCCGCGCACTTGTTAACGAGCCGGAGGTACTCCTTTTGGACGAACCCTTAGGCGCACTTGATTTAAAACTCAGGCAGGAAATGCAGTTAGAGCTGAAAAAAATTCAGACAAAGCTCGGCATTACCTTTATATATGTTACACACGATCAGGAAGAAGCCCTTACTATGTCTGACGAAGTTATCGTTATGAACAACGGCAAAATCCAGCAAAAAGGCTCACCTATTGATATTTACAACGAGCCTCAGAATGCTTTTGTTGCAAGCTTTATTGGTGAAAGCAATATCATAGACGGCATTATGCAAAAGGACTTTTTAGTAGAGATTGCCGGCACAGAATTTGAATGTCTTGATAAAGGATTTGATGATAACGAGCCTGTTGATGTTGTTATTCGTCCTGAAGATATAAAATTTGACAAACAAAACGGTAAAATCCCGGGCGTAGTTAATTCTGTTATTTTTAAGGGCGTTCATTATGAAATGAGAATAACAGCTGCAGACTTCGACTGGATCGTTCAATCCACCACCATGGAACCCGAGGGAACTGAAGTTTATCTTGATTTTTATCCTAATGACATACATATCATGAAGAAGGTGAAGTAATATGAACAGACGCTGGTATTCCGCACCTTACATAGTATGGTCATTGATTTTCGTTGTAGTGCCGTTGCTCGTGGTGGCATATTACGGTCTTACGGCACAAAGTGCTGACGGCAGTCTGGAATTTTCTTTAGAAAACTTTAAAAGATTCTTTACTCCTCTTTATTTAGGGGTTTTATGGCGTTCTGCACTTTATGCAGCCATAAGCACAGTAATATGTTTACTTTTGGGGTATCCTGCAGCTATGATACTTGCATCAAAAGATTTAAAGCACAAAAGCGTAATGATGTTTTTGATAGTTATTCCTATGTGGATGAATCTTTTGCTTAGAACCTATTCATGGCTTACACTTTTAGAAAATCAAGGTCTTATTAATCAATTCCTGCGCTTTATTGGCGTATTGGGCAAAGAACAGTCCATACAGTTTTTATACAGCGAAGGTGCAGTAATTTTTGGTATGGTTTACAATTTCCTGCCATTTATGATATTGCCTATTTATTCTGTAATGTCCAAGATGGACTACTCCATCATTAACGCTGCGGAAGATTTGGGCGCAAACAAATTCAATGTATTTAAAAAAGTTACATTCCCTTTGAGTATTCCCGGTATATATTCGGGTATCACTATGGTTTTTGTTCCTGCTATAACCACTTTTGCTATTTCTAGTATTTTAAGCGGTAACAATGTAAACCTTTTGGGTAATGTAATAGAAAAGCAGTTTTTAGTTGGCAACGATTGGAACTTTGGTTCTACTATGTCGTTGGTGCTTATGATTTTTATACTGCTGAGTTTGGTTATTATGCCTGATTCAGAAAAAGAATCACAAGGAGGTATGATAATATGAAAAAGCTCCAAAAGCTTTATTTATACCTCATTCTCCTGTTTTTGTATGCACCGATAATTATTTTGATTATTTATTCTTTTAATGAGTCGAAATATCGCGTGTGGACGAACTTTTCCTTTAAGTGGTATATCGAGTTGTTTCAGGATACACAAATCATGTCAGCTCTTTATAACACACTGTTTGTGGCTGTTGTAGCATCGATTCTCTCCACAATAATCGGCACTATTGCTGCAATAGGAATAAACTCTATGAAAAAATGGCAAAGAAGCACGATTATGAATGTTACAATGCTCCCTGTTTTAAATCCTGATATTGTAACGGGTATTGCATTGATGCTCTTGTTCTACATCGCAAAATTGCCTACAGGTATTGTTACATTGGTGCTTTCACATATGGCATTTTGTATACCTTATGTTATACTGTCGGTACTTCCAAAATTAAAACAGGCCGACAACAGAACATACGAGGCAGCACTTGACTTGGGTGCTACTCCGGCGCTTGCTACCTGGAAGGTTACAATTCCTGAAATAATGCCCGGCGTTATTACCGGTCTTTTGATGGCGTTTACGCTTTCAATAGATGATTTTATTATCAGTTATTTTACTACCGGTCCAGGGGTTGATAATTTGTCCATTCTTATTTACAACGCGGCAAAAAAAGGCGTAAGTCCCTCCATAAATGCTCTTTCAGCACTTATGTTTGCTGTAATAATGATTTTACTTATCATCATTAATGTAAGAACTCACAAAGCAACGAAAAAAGCTTAAAAATACTAAAAAAGGGGTATGATAAAATGAGAAAAATTGTATCTTTACTTTTAGCTTTTATGCTACTGATATGTACATTGATATTTTCCGGTTGTAACACTGACCCTTCTAAGGTTGTCAGAGTGTTTAACGCATCGGAATATATCGGCGAAGATGTTATTAAACAATTTGAAAAAGAAACCGGATACAAGGTTGTTTACAGCGAATTTGCTTCAAATGAGGATATGTACACCAAGATAAAAACAACGCCTTATGATGTGCTTATCCCTTCAGATTATATGGTTGACAGACTCATCCGCGAAGACCTCGTCCAGCCTTTGGATTTTAACAATATTCCAAATTACAAATATGTGGACGAAACATTTAAGAGTCCTTATTACGATCCCGACAATACGTACTCTGTTCCTTATATGTGGTCTACTGTAGGTATTCTTTATGACAGTGCAAAAGTTACAGAAGAAGTAAACGATATGTCAATAATGTGGAATGACAAATATAAGGGTAAAATCTTTATGCTTGACAGCGTTAGAGATACTTTTGGCATGACTTTGAAAAAGCTTGGCTACTCTGTTAACACAACAGACGATACCGAACTTGATGAAGCTAAAAGCGAGCTTTTGGTACAGCGTCCTTTGATACTTGGCTATGTTACTGACGAGGTAAAGGATAAAATAATTTCCGGCGAAGGTTATATGGGACTTGTTTATTCAGGCGAAGCCGGCAAAGCAATGGCTGAAAAAGATACACTGCGCTACGCTATTCCTGAAAACGGCACTATTTACTGCGTAGATGCAATGGTTATTCCCAAAAAGGCACAGAACAAAACAGGTGCTGAAAGTTTCATTAACTTTATGCACAAGCCTGAAATTGCAGCGCAAAATTCTGAAGAAACATATTATGGTTGCACCAACACAGAAGGCTTGAAGCTTTTGCCCGATGCGATAAAGAACAACAAAGGGTTATACCCCGATGTTGATATTTTAGAAAAATCCGAGATGCTCAAGAGTGATGATAAAATAAATCAGAAATATCTTGAAATCTGGAATCAGATAATGGCGGCTAATTAATATGACCGAATTTTACAGCAATAAAATTTTCCTTGCTCCTATGGCAGGTGTGACAGACCTTGCTTTTCGCACATTATGTAAAGAGCACGGCGCGGATTTGGTAGTATCGGAAATGGTAAGCTCCCGCGGGCTTCACTATAAAGACAAAAAAACTAACGAGCTTTTGAAGTCAAACGATATTGAGGCTCCTCTGATTGTTCAACTTTTTGGCAATGAGCCTGAAATTATGGCAGAGGCTGCAAAAATTTTAGAGGATATGGGAGTTAAGTATTTAGATATAAATATGGGCTGCCCTGCTCCTAAGATCGTAAAAAACGGTGACGGTTGCTCACTTATGCGAAACGAAACTTTAGCAGGTAAGATTTCAGAATCAGTTGTTAAGGCAGTCAAAATTCCCGTCAGCGTGAAATTTCGAGCCGGCTGGGACAGTGATTCCATAAATGCCGTATCTTTTGCAAAAACTATGGAAAACGCAGGGGTTTCTTGTGTTACTGTTCACGGTAGAACTAAAGACCAGTTTTATTCCGGTAATGCTGATTACGACATTATAAAACAAGTGCGTGATGCGGTAAAGATTCCTGTTATTGCAAACGGCGATGTAATCGACGGCAAAACTGCTATAGAAATCCTCGAAAAAACCGGTTGTAACAGCTTGATGGTGGGCAGAGGGTCGTTGGGTAATCCTTTTGTTTTTGGACAGATAAAAGCAGCTTTTGAGGGTAATGTTATAGTAAATGTTTCCTCTGAACAAAAGCGAAAAGCTCTTTTGCGTCATATTGAGCTTATGGAAGAATACAAGCCGGAGCACATAGGCGTTCCCGAAATGAGAAAACACTTTGCATGGTATTTGAAAGGTATTCCACACTCAGGAAAATACAAACTGGAAGCATTTGCCGCTAAAACCTATATTGAAATGAAAAAAATAGCTATAAAAATATTTTAAAAAAATACACTCCATGCGGAGTGTATTTTTTTAGTTCAAGATAAGGGCAGAATTGATTGCTTCGTATACATTGTTAACGCATTCTTGAAATTCTCCGCTGTTCAACACGCATATATCTGCATATTTTAGGTACAATGGATGACGCTTTTCATACATTTCGTACAGTTTTTCAGGATTTGACTTTAAAAGCGGTCTTTTTTCGGCATTAAGTGTTGAAAGAATATTATCAACAGTTCGATTTATGTATACTACCGTGCCTGTTTTCTTTAAATAAACCATATTTTCTTGCCTTAATACTACTCCACCCCCTGTGGAAATAATGGTGTTTTCGTAATTTTCAGCCAAATATTTTGCCGTTTCGCTTTCCAAATTTCTGAAATATTCTTCGCCATGTTCTGCGAAAATCTCCGAAACAGACTTGTTGTACTTTTTTTCGATATACGCATCCATATCCACAAAAGCCATTTTTAACTTATACGAAAGAGCTAGACCGATTGTTGTCTTGCCTGCACCGGACATGCCGATTAAAATAATATTTTTATTCATAATGTGCCTCTATTTTTTGCTTTGAAGTTTCTTTGAAACATTCATCAAACTCTCGAGAAATTCCGATGTGTACTCTTTGTATTCAGAGTTTTTAGTAAGCATTACTCTATTTTCCAAAATTTCTTTTTCGCGCGCAGTGTCGAGTATTTCTAAGTTGTTTTCTTTTTTGTACTCACCCACACACCTTGCAACATCCATACGCTTTTCAAAAAGTTTTATCAGCTTTTTATCGATTTTGTCAATCTTTTTTCTGTATTTTTTAAGCATAAGTTTTAGCCTCCAGAATTAAATCCAGGACAGTAATAGCCAAAGCTGCCTCAACAACAGGAACAGCTCGCTGGACAATACAAGGGTCGTGTCTTCCTTGAATCTTCAACTTTACATTTTTCTTTGTGTTAATGTTAACTGTTTCCTGCTCACGACCTATAGAGGGCGTGGGTTTGATTGTTGCTGTAAGTACAATGGGCATACCGTTAGTAATGCCGCCATTTATGCCACCGTTGTTATTTGTTTTGGTTTTTATGGTATCGTTTTCAACTACAAAACTGTCGTTTGCCTGACTTCCTAAAAGCTCACTAAACTCTGTGCCTATGCCAAACTCCACTGCTTTAACAGCAGGAATCGAGAAAAGCATAGAGGAAATTCTGCTTTCAACAGATTCAAAGAAAGGCGAACCAACACCACCGGGAACTCCACTAACAATTGCCTCAATACTTCCGCCAATAGAATCTGCATCACTGCGGGCGGCAAGGATTTCTTCCTCGGCTGATTTTGCTTTATCTTTGTTGATAAACGGCAATGTTTCCCATTTTAAGTTCTTAAGTGCATCAATATCAGGATTTGCTATATCAATACAGTCATCATATACTTTACCGATATTTTTGATATGAGCAAAAATATCAATATTCTCTTTTTTTAGTATCTGTTTAGCAATTGCACCCGCAAATACAACAGGTGCTGTTAATCTTCCAGAAAAATGACCACCTCCGCGATAATCTTCGCATCCGTTGTAACGAAGTTTTCCGCTGTAGTCTGCGTGTGACGGACGCAAAATCTCAGGAGTATAGTCTTTTGAACGGGTATTCGTATTGCGAATCACAGCACAAATAGGCGTACCTGTGGTTTTTCCTTTGAATATGCCGCTAAGTATCTCAGGAGCATCACTTTCAGCTCTTGGGGTAGAAAATGCGTTTTTTCCGGGAGCACGGCGTCCCATTTCGAACATGATTTCATTCATATCAAGCTCAACACCAGATGGTACACCGTCAATAACCACACCGATTGCCTCAGAGTGAGATTCACCAAACAAGCTTATTCTAAAAAGTTTACCGTAACTATTCGCCATTTTCTATGTTCCCTCCTAACTCGCCGTATCTGTCCCAAAAATCAGCATAAGATTTTTTTACACTGTCTGCACCTGTAATAATTACATCGCCATCAGAAACAGTCGCCGCAATCGCTAATGACATAGCAATTCTGTGGTCATTGTAGCTGTCAACTGTTCCGCCATGCAATTGAGTTTTTCCGTATATTGTAATTGAGTCTTCGTACTCGTAAATCTTTGCTCCCAATTTAGATAGCTCCTGAGTTACAGCTGCTAATCTGTCGCTTTCTTTTATCCTTAGGCGTGCAGCACCTACAATATGCGTTATTCCCTCTGTTTGAGTGGCTAAAACTGCCATTATGGGCACCAAGTCGGGTATCTGGCTCACATCAATGGTACGCACATCTTTTTGGGTTTTCATGGTTTCAATAACATCAAGGATAGCTTTATCACCTTGTGAAGATTTTTCTGATAGACCTTCAACTGAAATATCGTTTCCAATGGCATTAGCCACATAGAAAAACGCCGCCTGAGAATAGTCCCCCTCTACTCTGTAGTTACAGGGTTTATATTCCTGATTTCCTTTTATGTAATAGTGTCTTAAATCATCGGACGCTTTAATTTCAACTCCAAAATGCGACAGAGTTTCCAGAGTCATATTTATATATCCTGCCGACTCTAAAGGTGTTGTTATGACAATTTCGCTGTCTGAGGATAGCATAGGCAATGCAAATAACAACCCTGTTATGTATTGGGAACTGACATTGCCCGAAAGTTCGTATACTCCACCTGTGAGTTTTCCGCAAAATTCTATTCTGTCGTCTTCTTTTTTATAGAATATTCCTTGCTGGTCAAATATTTTATAATAATCATCTAAAGGGCGCTCTAAAAGTCTGCCGCGACCTGTCACGCAGAAGTCACCACCAATAGCTAACGCTATAGGAATAATAAAGCGCAAGGTGGAACCTGATTCGTTACAATCGAGCAAAACACCGTTAAGTTCTTGACCTTTACACAATCCATCAATCATAACTGTGGTATCGTCTTTTGTTATTTTTGCTCCAAGACATTCCGCAGCTGACAATGTGGCTAAAATATCCTGACTATATGAAATATTTGAAATTTCCGATACTCCCGAGGAAAGCGCCGCGCATAAAACAGCGCGGTGTGCCGCACTTTTTGATGGCGGCACACACACTTTGCCTGTCAACTTTTCGGGAGTGATTTTTACTGTTTTATACATTAAATCACCAGTTATCTTAATGTTACATCAAGTTTTGCCGAAAGTTCTTTTAAGATACTTTCGATTATGGGGTTAACATCATCGTCTGTTAATGTTTTATTTTCGTCACGCAATACCAATGAGTAAGCCATTGATTTTTTGTTTTCGGGAATCTGATTGCCCTTATAAACATCAAATAATGTAAGGCTTTCAAAGATATTACCTGCCTTTTTCTTGATGATGCTTTCAATCTGCGCGGCTAATACACCCTCATCAGCAATTAAGGCTAAATCACGCTGAGATGCAGGATACTTGGGTAGCTTTTTGTATGTTTTTTCTGTTTTTGCTAACATAAGCATATCTTCAAAATCAATCTCAGCCACATAAACATCACTTGATACACCATAGTTTTCTGACACCTCGGGGTGAATCTGACCGATGACGCCGATTGTTCTTCCGCCGGCAACTAAATTTGCACATCTGCCGGGGTGGAATGTTGTATTTTCTTTTTCGGGTTCAAATGAGCGTTTAGCTATACCTAAATCATCAAGCATAACCTCAACTACACCCTTTAAATCAAAGTAGTCGCAATTGCCATACATTCCGATTGTTACTACTCTTCTTTCCTCAGGTAAGTCTTCACCTTCTTTGGGGATGTAGATTTTACCAAGCTCAAAGAGTCTTACATTTTCAGCCTTAAAGTTTTCATTTCTTGCAACAACTTCCATCATAGAAGCAATCGCTGTTGTTCTCATAATTGAGTTTTCAACGCCTAAGGGGTTTGTGATAACTACTGCATTTCGTTTCGCACTATCCGCCGGCATATTAAGTCTGTCAAATATATTGGGGTTTGTGAAACTAAACACCAATGTTTCGTAAAGACCGCATCCAACTAAAGTGTTCTTTACTCTGTCTTCAATCTGCTGGCCATATGTTTTAATACCTACTGTTGTGTCCCCGTCCATAAGGGTTGAGGGAATTTTGTCGTAGCCATACATACGAACAACTTCCTCTGCTATATCATTAAAGCAAAGTACATCGGGACGGAATGTGGGAACGCAGATTTCATCGCCGTCTACTGTAAAACCTAAATCTGTCAATGTTTTTACCATTTCGTCTGTAGGAACATTAAAACCAATAAATTCATTGATTCTTTCAGGTTCAAACTTAATTGTCACCTTTTCAGGCTTTGTGCCGTAAACATCAATAATTCCATCTACTACCTCACCGCAACCAAGCTCTTCAACAAGTTCACACGCACGCATAACTGCAGGGTATGTGTTTTCTGTGTCAAGTCCCTTTTCAAATCTTGATGAGCTTTCTGTACGAAGACCTAATTTTTTAGCTGTAATACGAACAGAAGAACCCAAAAAGGTAGCTGATTCAAATAAAACTGTCTTTGTGTCTTCTCTTACTTCAGAGTTAAGACCACCCATAACACCTGCTACTGCAACTGGCTTTTTGCCGTCGCAAATCATAAGCATAGAGCTGTCAAGTGTATGTTCTTCGCCGTCCAATGTCGTCATCGGTTCGCCGTCACGCGCTCTTCTTACATTGATTTCATTACCCTCAAGGTATGACATATCAAAAGCGTGCATAGGCTGACCATACTCAAGCAAGATGTAGTTTGTAATATCTACGATGTTATTGATAGAGCGGATACCACAAGACTTTAGTCTTTTTACCATCCAGGCAGGCGAAGGGCCTATCTTAACATTCTTAACCATTTTAGCTGTATAACGCTTACAAAGTGTGGGTTCATCCACAGTAATTCTCATATAGTTGTTGATGTCGTCACCCGAGCCCTTTACAACGGGAGTTTTTACATTAAAAGGTCTGTTAAATGTTACTGCTGTTTCTCTGGCTAAACCAATCACACTAAAGCAATCAGGTCTGTTTGAAGTAATTTCAAACTCAACAACAGGGTTATCAAGACCAAAAACTTCCTTTATGTCTTTTCCTAAAGGTAGACCATCTTCTAATATTAAGATACCGTATTCTGCATCAGGGAAATCTTCTTTTGTCATACCAATTTCTTCATAGGAACAAAGCATACCGTTTGATTCTACGCCACGGAGCTTGCCTTTTTTGATTTTTGTTCCGTCAGGAAGTAATGCACCGTCTTTTGCTACTGGTACTGTCTGTCCAGGCTTTACATTATCCGCACCCGTTACAATTTGTAAGGTTTCTGTACCTACATCAAGCATACAAACCTTTAATTTGTCTGCATCAGGATGCTTTTCTACTGATAAAATCTTACCTGTAACAATATTCTGTATTTTGTCGCCTATGTTTTCTATGCCCTCAACTTTGGAACCGGACATAGTAAGAGCGTGATTGTAACATTCTGGTGTAATGCCCGACATATCTGTATAATCAGAAAGCCAACTTAATGGTAATTTCATTTTTCTAACCTCTCTTCCTCAATTAAAACTGCTTTAAGAATCTTACATCGTTTTCGTATAGGTGTCTCATATCGTCAATGTTCATTCTTCTCATAACGATACGCTCAAGTCCCAAACCAAATGCAAAACCGCTGTATTCATCGGGGTCAATATTACAGCGTCTTAATACATCAGGATGTACCATACCTGCACCTAAGATTTCTATAAAGCCTTCGCCTTTACATACTCGGCAACCTTTGCCTCCGCATACGAAGCAGGATACATCTACTTCTGCACTGGGCTCTGTAAAAGGGAAATGGTGAGGACGAAGTCTGATTTTCGCATCCTGACCATATAAGGATTTAATAAACTGCTCAAGTGTACCTTTTAAGTCTGCCATTGTGATACCCTTATCAACAACAAGACCCTCAATCTGGTGGAAAACAGGAGAATGTGTTGCGTCTACTGCATCACTTCTGTAAACACGACCAGGTGCAATGATTCTGATAGGAGGCTTAGCTTTCTCCATAACACGAATCTGCATAGGAGATGTCTGTGTACGAAGCACAACATTATCGCTTACATAGAATGTATCCTGTGTATCACGGGCAGGATGTTCTTTGGGAATATTTAATGCCTCAAAATTATAGTAATCAAGCTCAACATCAGGACCTTCTGCAATAGAAAATCCCATACCCAAAAAGATATTCTTAACTTCGTCTAAAACCTTTGTAATAGGATGAAGTCCGCCTATTTCGGGCTTTTTGCCTGCCATTGTTACATCTATAACTTCCTTTGCAAGCTTTTCTTCACGGGCTTTTGCCAAAAGTACTGTTTTTCTTTCTGACAACGCACTCTCAATTGCCTCGCGCACTTCGTTTGCCAATGCGCCTATAATCGGACGCTCCTCCGCTGATAAGGCTCCCATCTGACGGAGTACCTGTGTAAGCTCACCTTTTTTACCAAGGACACTTACCCTTACATCTTCGAGTTCCTGCAAGGATGTTAAAGATACTAACTTTTCTTCTGCTGACTTTCTGATTGCCAACAACTGTTCTTTCATAATAATTTACCTTTCTGCTCACCGAGTATTTCTGTCCGGTTGTGAGCCTTACCTGACAGCTTTACGGGACAATAAAAAAAGTTGCCTGTCCCGCAAGGGACGGACAACTAAAATAATCCGCGGTACCACCCAAATTCTCACAAAAACCGTGAGCGCTCTTTTTGTGCCTTACGGGCACTACTCGCCATACTCTACTGTTGTTTCAAGTACAGAACTCCGAAGTGAAATTTCACCTTACGCCTTAACCGAATTTCCTTACAGCCCACCGAGAAATTCTCTCTATGTGGTGTTTGCGGGGTTACTTTGCTTCATCATAGTCTTTAAAATATTCATTTTGGTTTATTTTAGCACATTTTTTTATATTTTTCAAGTAGTATTTTTAATTTTCTTTATTAAAAAGTTTTTAGTAAAATTTCCATTTTTCTGTTGACTTAAGGCGAATAAAAATATATAATATATCTATGCGATTTTATAAAGGAGGAAGACAAATGAAAAAAAGTATCGCGAAATTAATAATCGCCGTGCTTATAATCATTACATCAGTAGTTGTTGTACTTACAGGTATGAACATCACAGTGTTTGATTATAAAATCAACTACCCTAACGCTTTGGATAAAGACTGGGGTATCAGACAGGGCCTTGACCTTGTAGGCGGTTCATCTATAACATACGAGGCGGTGGCAGACAGCGTAACTGACGAGCAGATGCAGTCTGTTGAAAATGTTTTAAGAACTCGTCTCGACGCTCTTGGTTACAGCGAAGCAACTGTAGCACGCCAGGGCGAGAAAAAAGTCAGAATCGAAATTCCTGCTATTCAGGATCCTCAGACAGCGGTTGACACATTAGGTAAAACGGCTGTTCTTACATTCAGAGACGCAGACGGCAATGTTGTATTAGAAGCAGCTGATGTTGATTCAGCTGTATCTGCATACGGTGCTGTAGACAACACAGGCGTTGCTGTTCACCATGTTAAGCTTATCCTTAAAGATTCCGGTGTTAATAAGTTCTTCAGTGCTACACAGAGTGCTGCTTCAAGAACAGACGGCAATAACTACATTTCTATTATGCTTGACGAAGAAGTTATCAGCAGTCCCAGAGTTGACCAGGCAATCAATAACAAGGAATGTGTTATTTCAGGCGGTTTTTCTGACGCTTCTGAAACAGCAGAACTTGCGGCTTTAATCAATTCTGGTAACTTGCCCTTCTCTATTAAGGAAGTGAGCCTCAGCTCTATAGGACCTACATTAGGTGAAGAAGCGTTGAACACAAGCTTAATTGCCGCTGGTATCGGTGTTATCATTATTCTATTATTTATGTTATTGATATACAGACTTCCCGGTCTTGTTGCAGATATTGCACTTTTAGCTTACATTGCTATTGTTGTTTATATAATGACATTCTTTAGAATTAATTTAAGCCTTGCCGGTATTGCAGGTATTATCCTTTCAATAGGTATGGCAGTTGACGCAAATGTTATTATATTTGAAAGAATCAATGAAGAATTAAAGCTTGGTAAAACAATCAAAACAGCCGTTTCATCCGGTTTTGACAGAGCGTTCCTTGCTATTATCGATGCTAACATCACAACAATCATTGCCGCAGTTGTACTCTACATCTTCGGTACAGGTACAATCAAGGGCTTTGCTGTTACACTTGCTATCGGTACAGTTGTTAGTATGTTTACAGCAATATTTGTTACAAAGTACCTCTTAAAGCATGTTGTTAATCTTAAGATTAAGAATCTTGCTTGGTACGGTGTTAATAAGAAAAAGGGGGTACAGCAATAATGAAGCTTAAAATAGTAGAAAACGCTAAAATTTATTTCCTTATCCCTGCAGTAATTATTCTTCTCGGTGTTGTATTCTTCTTTGTAAACGGCGGTTTTGTTCAGGATATTGACTTTGCCGGCGGTATGACAATGTATGTTGATATGGGCAAAGATGTTGACACAGCTGAAGTTGCTGACACTGTTAAAAGTGCCGATTCGTCTATCCCAACTCCCCGAGTTATGAAAGCTGACGGCACAGTTATCGTTATACAGACAACACATGTTGAAGACGGAACCAGAGATAAAATCCAGACCAAGCTGGTTGAAACATATGGCATTGACAGAGAAACAGCTTTTATTTCTGTTGACACAGTTGATGCAACAATGGGTGCCGAACTTCGTAGCCAGGCTTTAACAGCAGCTTTGATAGCTTGTTTATTAATGCTTATATATATCACAATCAGATTCGAATTCTTTACAGGTATATCTGCAGTTATCTGTCTTTTGCACGATGTATTGATTATGCTTTCATTCTATGTGATATTCAAGATTCCCTTTAATGCTAACTTTATCGCTGCAATGCTCACAATCATCGGTTACTCTATCAACAACACAATCGTTGTATTTGACCGTGTTCGTGAAAACCAGCGCAAATCTATGAGAGAAGTTAAATCCCTTGTAAATACAAGTATTTCACAGACATTAAAGCGTTCACTTTATACAACAATTACAACAATAGTTCCTGTTATTCTGTTGTATATTTTAGGCGTTGACACAATTAAAGAATTTGCACTTCCTCTTATGGTTGGTTTACTTGCCGGAACATACTCCAGCGTATTTATGGCAGGTTCAGTATGGGCAGGTTTCAAATCTTTATCAAAGAAAAGAAAGCTTGCAAAATAATTTAATGCATAAAAAAATTCCCGTCTTATTGACGGGAATTTTTTATTTGTTTACTTATTAACCGTTATAAGCTTCTTTATCACAAATAACAACAACATCGTTGTGCATATTAAGCATTGTTGCGGGACAAGAAGTGGAAATTTCACCTGATAAAAGTTTTGATAAAGCAGCGTGCTTTCCTTTGCCATTAATAAGAATTAAAATCTTTCTTGCTTTCATAATGGGAGCCATACCCATTGTAAGAGATTTTGTAGGAACATCTTTGATGTCATCAAAAAATCTTGCGTTTGCATCAATCGTATCTTCGGTAAGACCTGTTACATGAGTTGCAGCAACAAGGTTTTCGTCAGGTTCGTTAAAAGCGATATGGCCATTTCTGCCAATACCCAACAACTGCAAATCAATTCCGCCGTGTTCTACAATGTGTTTGTCGTAGTCTGCACATTCTTTTTCAGGGTCTGCTACTTCACCGTTTAAAACATGGATGCGCTCTTCAGGAATATTGATATGGTTAAAAAGATTATCATGCATAAAGTAGTAATAGCTCTGGTCGTTATTACGCTTGATGGGATAATACTCATCGAGATTAAAAGTTGTTACATCTTTAAAATCGATTTCGCCGTTTTTGTACATTGCTACCAATTCATTATAAGCCCCAACAGGTGTAGAACCTGTAGCAAGACCTAAAACGCAGTTCGGCTTTAAGTGTACCTGCGCTGCCATAATTTTTGCAGCTTCTTTAGACATTTCTTCGTAAGTGTCACATACAATTACTCGCATTTTTTCACTCATCCTTTATATTAAAATTTTTGAAATAGTTTTCAACGAATTAATTATACACCTTGAACGCTATAAAATCAATATATTTTTTTATAGTATGTAAAATAACTTTTAATAAAAGAAAAAGTCTACACTATTGTAGACTTTCCCATTCTTCGTACAATATAAGTAATTTTTCATTTAAACTTTCGATTTCTTCACTTATCTGTGCACATTTAACATAATCAGAGGTATTTTCAGGAAGATTCAGTTCCTGTTCTTTTTGTGAAATGCATTCTTCTGTTTGAGAAATTTCTACTTCAAGTTTTTCTATTCTGTTTTTGCGTTTGCGTTCTTCCGCCGCATTTTTCTTTTTTAACAGATAATCCTCTTTTTCGCTTGAAACTCTCTTTGCCTCACTTACTTTTTCTTCAGAGGGCGTTTTTGTGCTTTTTTCAAGGAAGTATGAGTAGTTTCCGTTGTAGTTTTCTAACTTTTTGTTATTTATACGCAAAATTCTGCTTGAGAGCTTATTTATAAAATATCTGTCATGAGAAATGGCAAATATTGTTCCCTGATATTTTTCCAAAGATTCCTCTAGCATTTCTCGGGATTTTATATCCAAGTGATTTGTGGGTTCGTCCAAAAGCAGGAAGTTCGCACGATTTAACATAAGCTTTAAAAACATTAGTCTTGCTCTCTCACCGCCGGAAAGCTCAGATATATATTTAAACGCATCATCCGCTTTAAACAGAAAACCTGCAAGTGCATTTCGAACTTCTGTAATCGTCAGTTCCGGAAAACTGTCAGCAATCTCGTCGAATAAGGTTTTACTGTAGTCAAGAGTTGATTGCGTCTGGTCAAAATAACCTACATCTACGCTGGCGCCGATTTTGACTTCACCCATATCAGG
>JAGBXV010000105.1 GCA_017629115.1 Clostridia bacterium
ATGATATAATGTCAGAGATAATTAGAATATCAAATAATATATTAACGGCAGGTATTTCCACCTTTGGTGCAGAGCTTGTATCTTTAAAAAAAGATGGTTTTGAAAACATATGGGACGGCAATCCCGAATTCTGGTCGGGGCACGCGCCTATTCTCTTCCCAATTTGTGGCAGAATGAGAGATAATAAATACATCTACAACGGAAAAGAATACCCCATGAACGGTCATGGTTTTGCAAGAAGGTCTGAGTTTGTATTGGAAGAAAAGTCAGAAACAAGTGCAACATTTTTGCTTAAATCAAACGACGAAACAAGAGCGGTATATCCCTTCTGCTTTGAATTCCGCGCAAGATTTACAATAGAAGAAAACACTCTAAAAACAGAATACATAACCACCAACACAGGCACAAACACAATGTATTTTTCCGTAGGCTCACACGAGGCTTACTGTTGCCCCGAGGGCATTGAAGAATACAGCCTTATTTTTGATGCTGAAGAAGATCTTGAAAACAGTTTGCTGGTTGGTCCCTTGCTCACGCATGACCACGACCATTTTGGTAAAACGCGCGAGCTTCCTTTAAAATATGAATATTTTCCGCCGAGAGATACGCTGATTTTCGAAAAGCTAAAAACACGCAAGGTAACAATGAAAAATAAAAATACCGGCAGAAGTATCACCGTTAAGTTCGACGGCGCCGATAACCTTTTAATATGGACAATGGACCAGGCAAAATACCTTTGCATTGAGCCTTGGTGCGGACTTCCCGACTACGCCGACTGCGACTACGACATTACAAAAAAAGCAGGCATTATGTCACTTGAAAAGGGGAAAACAATCGAAAAATCACATACTATAATCCTTTAAAAACAAAGGGCGTTTTGTAAAACACAATTTTACAAAACGCCCTTTTTTAAGCTTTAATCAACTCTTATTTCATTGAGTTTTCGTATGCTTCGATCATCTTCTTAACCATCATACCGCCAACTGAACCGGCTTCTCTTGATGTTAAGTCACCGTTATAGCCCTGCTTTAAGTTAACGCCAACTTCCTGCGCAACTTCCATCTTGAACTTGTTAAGAGCTTCTTTTGCTTCGGGAACTACTACTTTGTTGTTGCTTTTCATTACTAATTCACTCCTTTTTCATTTATTGTAGCTTGTTGCTACAACAGTATTTTGTGCGAAAAATTACGCAAAATACAAGGAAAAGAAATGAAAAAATTGAAAAAATCAGTAATGAAAAAATGAAACACTAAAAGACTTGAATTTCGCAAAAAATTATGGTATATTAGTTTTGCAACACATTGTGAATAAAATTTATGTACTCACAGGGTACGCTCTTGTCAAAAAGCGTACCTCTGGTTCGCTTTACCTATGTGAGTACAAGCAATGTGTTGCAACATTAGAACCTTGAGGCTACGCTTTTATGGTGCGCGGCTTTGGCTGCGCACTTTTTTAATTTTTGCAAAATTGAAAAAGCCCGCAAAAATAACCACGCTGTTATTATTACAGGAAAGGGTTTTGATAACAAAAGTTTTTTTGATGCTTATAGCGGTGATTTTCTGACTAAAAATTTTACCTGGATACATTTTTCGCCTCAGGAAATACTTAACTTTGACGACGATGATGCTACAGGAAAATATTATATATCCACCTTTTCCGCTTGTGCAAGAGATGGGATTCATATATAAAAGGGCTGTCACTGTGACAGCCCTTTTTGTGTGTAAATTTTAAATTATTTTTGTTTATAAAGTAGCGCAGCGCCTACAATGCCTGCGTCATTCCCCATTGTAGCCGCAACTATCTTTGTTTGAGGGATAGAGTCCACTTCGCCTGCATAAACATTTTTCTTTACATATTCACGCAACGGAAGGATGATATTGTCGCCCTCTTTACTTATTCCGCCGCCGATAACTACCATTTCGGGTTGCAGTATATTTATCATATCCACAACACCAATACCTATGTATTCCACATACTTACTTACAATTTCCTTACCACATTCGTCGCCCATACGCATAGCATCAAAAGCAGTTCTTCCGCTGATTTTTATTTTTTTGCCGTCAATAAGGTCGTATATTTTGCTTTCGGGATATGAGTCTATGGCATCGGCAGTCTGACGCAGGAGAGCTGTAACAGATGCGTACTGTTCCCAGCACCCCTGTCTGCCGCAGGTGCATTTTTCACCATTTTTTTCAATTACAATATGACCTATTTCGCCACCTGCAAAGTTTGCACCGGTATAAATCTTTCCATCAATAATAATTCCGCCGCCTACTCCCGTGCCCAAGGTTACCATAACTACATTCCTCAAGCCTCTTGCAACACCGCAAAAAACCTCCGCCAGTGCCGCAGCATTAGCATCATTTTCCAAATAAACTTCCATGTGAGGATAGTGGTTTTTTATAATTTTTTCAATGTTTGCATTAGTCAGACAATCTATGTTGTTGCCGTACACCACACGCTTTCCGTCGGGGTGAATGTTGCCGGGGATACCGAGACCAATCGTTGATACTTCCTGAGGGTTTATCTTTGATCTTTCCATTATTTCGTCGCACAAGGAAAGCAAATCTCCCATAATTTCATTCAAAGGGCGATAACGCTTTGTTTTTGTGCTTCTTTTGATAAGCAATTTCCCTTTTTCGTCAACTATTCCTGCAGCAATGTTTGTTCCGCCAAAATCAACTCCTATGTGATACATACGCTACCTCCTCTGACGCAGGACTTCATACATAATCACAGAAGCCGCAACTGATGCATTTAAAGAATTTATTTGCCCCACCATAGGGATGCTTACTAAAAAGTCGCAGTTTTCCCTGATTTTCTTTGAAATTCCTTTTCCCTCTGAGCCAACAACAACAGCTATCGCGCCTGTTAAGTCCTCTTTGTACATTTCAGTGCCCGACATATCTGCACCTGTTATCCACACGCCACGGTCTTTAAGCTCATTGATTGCCTGAGAAAGATTTCCTACCTTGGCAACAAGGGTATGAGCCGCCGCACCTGCAGATGTTTTAAAAACTACTGCATTCACACCTACTGCACGGTTTTTGGGAATTACCACTCCGTGGACGCCTGCCGCATTTGCCGTACGGATAATAGCGCCTAAGTTGTGAGGGTCGGTGATTTCGTCACAAATTATAATAAAGGGCTTTTCGCCTTTTTGTTCTGCTAAATCTAAAATGTCTGAAAGCGTGCAATAGCTCACCTGTGACACTAAAGCTACCACGCCTTGGTTAGACTGGGTTTCTGCTATTTCGTCAATTCGGTCTGCCGATACTGATTTGTACATTACGCCGCGGTGTTTTGCCTCGGCTATGATTTTTGAAATCTGAGAGCCGTGAGCCGTTTCGCTTATAAATATTTTTTCAATAGGCGCATCTGATACCAACGCCTCAAAAACCGGATTTCTTCCTTCAATTGTGTTCTTTTCCATATGAAGTCTCCTATATAATTTACTGCAAGCGCACTTCGATTGCAGTAAAATCTATTGTATTCTTTCTTTTAATGCCGTAATTCCTGCCTGAAGCTGTGTATCCTCTTCTTCTGGAAGTGTGCTTAAGCGTGCCTTTTGCTCCTGAGTCAGGTCAACTTCAACATCCGGAACAATACCTTTTTTGTCAATACAGTTGCCCTTGGGTGTGAAATATCTTGCAGATGTCAGGTATATTGCTGTTTCCTCTGTTAGCATATAAGGCGACTGACCTACAGCCTTGCCGTAGGTTTTCTTGCCCACGATTGTTGCCAAATCGTACGCCTGCAAACTACCGGACATAAGCTCTGCTGCGCTTGCTGTGCCTTCGTTTACTAGCACCACCATAGGAAGATTGATACACTTGGCATCGGACTCAAAGTACTCTTTGTTTCCTTTGTTGTCCTCAAGGTATGCAATTGTTCCTTTGGGCAGCAACATATCGGTCATCTGTATTACGCTGTCGGCATAGCCGCCGGGGTTACTGCGCAAATCGATGATGAGGCCTTTTGCACCCTTTTGCTTTATATCGTCAAGAGCCGCTTTAAAATCTTCAACTGAATTGTGTTGGAATTCCGAAATTCTGATATAGGCAATATCGCCATCAAGCATTTTGCCTGATATAGTATCCAATGTTATTACGGCGCGCTCCACATCAAATGTTAAGGCTTTTTCGTTTCGCAAAATGTGTATCTTTACCGTATCTCCTGCCTTACCGCCCTTGATATGGTCGATGATGGCGTCATAGCCGTCCTTTTCTAATGTAAGGTCGTCAACGCCCACAATCAAATCGAGTGGAAGTATACCAGCTTTTTCTGCAGGCGCGCCCGCAGTTGGCGATGTTACGGTAAGTGTTCCTGCTTCGGCATTATATGACACATTAACACCTATACCCACATATTCTTCCTTGTTGTTTTCCTCGTATTGGTCAAAGGCTTCCATATCAAAATAATAAGAATATGGGTCGTTAAGGCTTGCCACCATTGCGGCAATTGCCGCGTCGTTCATATCGTCTAACTGCTCCTGTGTTAAGGTGTCCACATAATTATCAACTATGATTTCTTTTGCCTCAAGCAGTACATCTTTTGGTTTTCCTGCATCCATTACGGTGTATATTCCCGAAACTGCCAATGCAGTAACCGCAAATGTAACAATTACCGATATAACTATATGTTTTTTAGAATACAATTTTTGCCACTCCTAACCGGCACTACTTAATATATGCCATTGGGTCGGTTGTTTTACCGTTTATCAGAACTTCAAAGTGCAGGTGATTGCCTGTACTGTTACCTGTTGTACCTACCTTAGCTATAACGCTGCCTCGTGATACATAATCACCCTTTGACACGCAAAGTCTTGATGCGTGCGCATAGAGTGTAGAAATACCGCCACCGTGGTCAACTACTACGCAGTTTCCGTAACCGCCGTTCCAGCCGGCTGAGATTACCTTGCCGTCGTCAGCGGCTAAGATGTTTGAGCCGCCGGGAGCAGCTAAATCTACACCCGAATGGAATTTCTTTGTTTTATAAATAGGATGATTTCTCCAACCGTAGGGCGATGAAATTCTTGTGTAGCTGGGGGCAGGCCAACAGAACTGACCTGTTCCAAGATAAGCCGATCCGGGTGCTGAGTAATTCAATGAGTTCTTTAATTCTGCCTCTTGGCGTCTTGCTTCTTCATAAACCTGCTTATACTTTTCTATATCTTTTTCAAGCTCAGCTGCAAGGGCTTCTTTTTCTGCTAGTTTTGTTTCTAACTCGCCGTACTTCTCCTGAGCTATTGCACGAGCCTCTTCCTGCTCTGCACGCTGGGCTTCTATAACGGCTTTCGCGTCTTCAACTTCTGTTTTGAGTCGTGTCATTTCATCAATGATTTCCATATCGTACTCTGTAATCTCGTTTATTGTTTCAAGATTCATCATGAGTTCAGAAAAATTCTTTGACGAAAGAAGAATCTCAATATAGGAAACATTTGATGTTTGCGCCATAGCACGCATACATTCCTTGAATTTTTCCTCGTGAAGTGTGATTTGCTCCTCAATTCTTGCGATTTCTGCTTCTTTTTCCGCTATCTGCGCGTCCGCCTGTGCAATGAGTTCATCAATAGCGTAAATTTCCGTCTGGATAATATCAATTTCGCGCTCTAACTGTTCGCTTTGAGCTACAACATCATCCTTAGCTTTTTCAGCCTCTTTCATTTTATCCAGAGCTTCCTGTTTGTCTTTACTTGCCTTTTCAATTTTTTCTTCTACTGTTTCAGCAGATACTACAATGCCTTTGTTGCTCATTTCAATGGTAAAGGGCAATACCATAATCATTACCATTAAAACTGCAAAAATTCTCTTTTTCATCAGTATCACCTACTTGCTTAAAATTTCGATGGCGGTTGCCTTTTGTGTATCTATTTCAACTTCATAATCTTCTATAACATCATTCAGCCTTGCCTGAGTTGTATAGTCCATCACACCGTAGGGGTGAAGGTTTGTGTCGGCTTGGAAATTCTTAGTTGCCTGATGTGTCATTTTGTCAAACACACCGTCAACTTCGCCCACATTGTATCCCAAAGCATTCAGGCGTTCTTCAATAGCCAAAACATCTGAATGCTCATCACCTATTGTATAGCGTGCGTTTATTGTCATAGGAGTCAGGGCTTCTTCGTCAAAATCTTCAAACTTGTTTTTTACAACTTTGTCCGGAAAAACGCCAACATGATTTATGCGACCACCGTCGGGCTTTGTGAATTCTGCCATTGTGAGCTTGATGTCGCCAAGGTTAAATCCGGGAGGGTCAATAACTCCCATCATTTCCTGCATACTTCCTTTGCCGAATGTGAGCTGACCCACAACAGTAGCAAGCTTGTAATACTGCATAGTGCCACAGAAAAGTTCTGAAGCACTGGCGCTGTTTTCATTTGCTAAAATGACAATTTCGCGATTTGGCGCTTTTGAAAATTCCGCTTTTGATTTTATTCCGTAGTTCATTCTTTCGTTCTTGTACTCAAATTTTACGAGCACCTTATTTTCCGGAACAAACATACTTAAAATATCAATTACGCTGTTCAACTCACCACCGGGGTTGTCACGCACATCAATAATTAGCTTTTTGAGCTTGTGGTTTTCTTCAATATCGTAGAGTGCGTCCTTTACTTCCTGTGCAGTTGGTGTTGCAAAGGAGCTTATATGAATGTAACCAATATCGTCGATAATTTCATATGTTACTGTTTGGATGTTTATTTGTTTTCTTTCTATATCCAATGTGATATGAGCGTCCCCGCGAAGCACCTCAACAGTAACAGTTGTACCTGCCACGCCCTGAATTTTGGAAACAATTTCATCAAGGGACATTCCCTCAAGGGAAACTCCGTCAGCAGCAATAAGCTCGTCGCCTGCTGTTATACCGGCAGCATACGCACCGCCCGATGGATTCACCTCGGTAATGATACAGCCTAAATCACTTTTTTGAACGGTAACACCAATACCCACATATGTCTGGTGCACATTCTGAACAAAGTCGCCCAGTTCGTTCTGTGTGTAATAAACGGTGTAATCGTCCAAAATATCCGTTGCCGCTTTTAATGCGCCCTCCAACAAATCAGGGTTTTCTTTAATAAGGTAGTCAATAACAGCCTCATAAAGCTCTTCTTTTGTTACATCGCCGTATTTATAATACTTTTCAATGAGACCAACGAGGCCTGTTAAATATCTTGACGCTGTTTCCCCACGGGTTTCCTCAGCAGAAACGCAAACGCAGGAAAAAAGCATAACAAAAGCCAAAACAAAGCTTAAAATTTTCTTTTTCATAAGTACCTCTCGTATTACATATGCTCGGGTGCTGAAATTCCTAAAACTCCAAGCGAATTTTTGATTGTCTGACGGCTTGCAGCAACAAGGGCAATGCGGGCATCACGAAGAGGAGCGTCCTCGCAGCCTACCTTGCACGCACCGTAAAATGCGTGAAACGCCGCCGCCAAATCCATAGAATATTTTGTGATTCTGCTGGGCTCGCGCAAGCTAGCCGCTGTTCTGATTTCTTCGGGGAATTTTGCTATCATTTTCATAAGTTCGATTTCCTTAGCGTCAGAAAGAAGCTCGGGATTAATTTCTTCAAATGATTTCACAGAATACCCCTGCTCCGCCATTGCAGCGAGTATACCGCAAATACGAGCGTGAGCATACTGAACATAGAACACAGGGTTCTCACTTGACTGGCGGACAGCAAGCTCTAAGTCAAACTCAAAGTGGCTGTTTGCCTGACGCAAATTAAAGTAAAATCTTGCAGCGTCTACACCTGTTTCTTCTATTAAATCGTTTAATGTAATAGCCTTACCTGTACGCTTTGACATTCTGACTGCTTCGCCGTCACGCACCAAGCGTACAAGCTGCATTAAGATTATTTCAAGTCTTTCAGGGTCAATTCCCAGAGCCTGCATTGCGGCTTTTAAGCGTGCCACATGGCCGTGGTGGTCTGCACCCCAGATGTCAATTGCTGTGTCAAAGCCGCGTGTGATTAACTTGTTTTTGTGGTAAGCAATATCTGCGGCAAAATATGTAACAAAACCGTTTGCACGAACTAAAACATCGTCTTTTTCCAAGCCAAATTCTGTTGCTTTGAACCAGATTGCGCCGTCCTGTTCGTAGGTGTAACCGCGCGCTGTCAACTCTTCCACAGTTTTTAACACTTCGTTTTCATTGTGAAGTGTGCTTTCGTGGAACCACACATCGTAGTTTATGCGATAAGCCTCTAATCCTGTCTTTAAGCCTGCAATATTTTTATACAAGGTTTCGTCAATCAGCTTTGCCTTTAACTCCTCATCAGGCGTGTTAACCTCAGAGTCTGCGTATTTATCAAAGAAATTCTTAGCGTGTTCACGAACATCATCGCCGTGGTAGCCGTCTTCGGGGAACTCGTAATTTTCCTCACCTAAAACCAACTGCTTATAGCGCGCCATCAATGATACAGCCAGCTTTTCTATCTGATTACCTGCATCGTTTACATAAAATTCTTTTGTTACATTAAAACCTGCCAGCGCCATAATGTTGGCAAGGCAGTCACCCAGCGCGCCGCCTCTTGCGTTACCCATATGCATGGGGCCTGTGGGGTTTGCGCTGACAAACTCAACATTTACCTTTTTGCCGCCGCCAAAATCACTTTGACCAAACTTGTCGCCCTCGGCTTCAACAGTTTTGATGATTTCGGTAATGTATACAGGGTTTAATTTGAAGTTAATAAATCCTGCTCCTGCAACATTTACTTCGTTAATATATGTACCCTCGGTGTTCATATTGGCAACAATTATGTTTGCAATATCACGGGGTGCACGGCGTGCCGCTTTCGCCATAAGCATAGCCGCATTTACAGAAAAATCACCAAAGTCTTTTTCTCTGGGCTCCTCTATCGTATAGTCAGGAATCGTATCAAAATCAATTTCGCCCTTTTGCTTTGCTGTAGCAAGAGCCTCATTTGTTGTTTCCTTTATAAATGCTTTTGTCTTTTCGTAAAGTGTCACTTATTCTTCCACCTTTCTGATTTTTACCTTAAGGTTGTTTCGCACAGGCTGACAGTTGTTGAGCTGTACAAAATAATCAAGGGTTACCTCTCCGCCATCGTCATTCACATCAACGGATACTTCGTTTGCATAAACATCCACGCTCATTGTGCCATGTGGAGTGCGGTACACGCCTGTGTACTGTTTGTTTTCCTCAAAAACCATCTGAGACGAGCCCATTGCCTTACCGAAGCGAATCATAGAAACCAAGTCATCCTGAATTTTGAGAGTTGTGGTAGTATTGTCATACCCTGTAATCTCGCTACCCTCATAGGATACTAAGTATTTTCCGTTTTGCTTCATATATTTTCCTGCGGTTGTCAGTTCAAATGTGTCTACTTCGCCGTCAACCGTATTTTTGCCAACTAAAGTGATCAAAGCATTGTTGTCCATGGTATTCCTCCAATCACATATATTTTTCTATGTTGATTTTTTCTACTTCTGTTTCTATTTCTTTTTCTAAAAATGCTGTTGCCAGCCTTTTGAAGCTGTGCACATCACCGCTTACATAAAATTTGCTGTCATCTGCCTGAGCATCAAATGCCAAAAGATTATTTTCTTCCAAAAATTTTTTAACGCAGGAGGCTGTTGCCTTGCCTGAATCAATAAGGGTAACGCTATCGCCCATAACCTCCGAAATCACATCTGCCAGCAAAGGATAATGTGTACAGCCTAAAATCAGCGTATCCACACCCGCTGCCACAATAGGCGCAAGGTACTCTTTGGCTGCATTGCGCGCTTCTTCGGAATTTGTTTTTCCTGCTTCAACCAAAGGAACAAACAAGGGGCATCCCACCGCTATAGTTTCCACTTCGGGGTCTTTGCTTTTAAGTCTTTTTTCATATGCTCCTGAGCGAACAGAGGCCTCAGTTGCTATAATTCCTATTTTTTTGTTTTTGGTTGCGGCGTGCGCTGCCTCTACAGTTGAATCAATTACACCGATTATGGGAGTTTTTATTTCCTCCCCCATTACAGGCAAAGCCACAGAGCTTACCGTTCCGCAGGCAACAACTATCACCTTTGGGTTGTGAGTTTGCAAAAAGTTAATATCGCTTTTTGCAAAATTTATAAGCTCTTCATTTGTTCTGGTTCCGTATGGGACTCTTGCCGTGTCACCAAAATAAACGGTAGACTCACGGGGCAGTATATTCATAATTTCCTTTAAGCAGGTAAGACCGCCAAGTCCTGAGTCAAACACGCCGATACATTTATCGTTCATAATTTATGCCTCTTTTTCCTGTAATGCAAGCTCAATTACTCTGTCTAAAAGTTCAGAATACGGAATTCCGGTTGCGCCCCAAAGCATGGGATACATACTGATGTCTGTAAAACCGGGAAGTGTATTTATTTCATTTAAATAGATTTTGTTTGTGCCTTCTTCTACAAAGAAATCAACTCTTGCAAGTCCTGTGCAGTCACAAGCTAAAAAGGCTTTAACAGCAAGAGCGCGGATTTCATCGGAAATATCTGCTGAAATTTTGGCAGGGATTTCTGTTTTAGTTGCGGAGTCTACATATTTTGTGTTGTAGTCGTACATTTTTTCGGTTGTGATTACTTCACCTAAAACCGATGCTTGAGCATTTTCGTGGTTACCCAGTACTGCGCATTCAAGCTCACGCTTTTCGATTTTTTTCTCTATTAAAACTCGTCTGTCCTCAGCAATCGCTACCTTTATAGCCTCAGCTAATTCTGACTCATCCTCAACCAATGACACACCAACAGATGAACCTGCATTTGATGGCTTTACAACTACAGGATAGCCAAATGAGGATTTTATTTTTTCGTTTATTGCATAAACATCCTCTGCTTCACCCTTGGTGAAAAAGAATCCGGGAGAAACAGGAATGCCTGCACATTCTAAAATGTTCTTTGTGAAGATTTTATCCATACAAAGAGCCGAGCCTGCCACACCATTGCCTACATAAGGAATTTGCGCCAGCTCAAACACACCCTGGATTGTGCCGTCCTCACCGTTTTTGCCGTGCAATACAGGGAAGAAAACATCAACCTTGATTTTTTCGGATTTGCCGTCAGAAAGATTGATTAATCCTCCTGTTTTGGGGCAATGAGAAATTACGCAGGGGAGACAGTCGTGGTTTTCCCACGAGCCGTCAAGAAGTGACTCATCATCACCCGTATAAAGCCATGTAGCGCCTTCCTTTGTGATACCGAACTTGATAATTTCGTATTTTTCTTTATCTAAATTTTTTAAAATGTTGTACGCCGATTTACAGGAAACCTCGTGTTCCGAAGATTTTCCGCCGAATATTACGCATAATTTTGTAGCCATGACATACCTCCGCTAATGTATAATGATAATAATTCTATTATATTATAGTATACTTTGATTTTTATTACAATATTTTTTTCAAATTTATATCACAAATTTAACATTACAGTAACATAATTTTCACCATTTGGTATTGACTTTTAAAATAGCCTATGCCATAATGACCTTAACCTTTGCAAAGAGCAGGTGATTGGTATGAAAAAAAATAAGAAAAACGAGAGCTTTTGGTTTAGAATGTGGCCTTATTTAAAGGAGTTTAAACCGAAGCTTATTTTTTCGGTTATATGTGCTTTGATAGTCGGTGTTTTTGTAGCAATTCAGCCCTTTATTATTAAATATATCGTTGATGACGGTATAGCAAAAGAGACACTTCAGGGGTTAGACAAAATCCGCTATGTTGCTATGATGTGCGTGGTTTATATCGTTGTTTCTGCATCCCGTGTTCTTTTGTGGCAGGCAGGCTTTTTCAAAATTCAAAGAGCCTTAGAGGGGTCTTTATTTAATCTTCGTACAAAATTTTTTGCCCATGTTCAGGGAATTGGTATGAAATTTTACCAGAGCGTTTCTGCCGGTGAGCTTTTTAACTGTATTTTAGGCTCGCCTATGAACAATATAAAAACCTATATGAACTCAGTTTTTATGGCTGTTCCATACCAGATGGTTGCCTTTGTTATTTCTTTGTCGGCGCTTATTTTTTACGATTGGCTTTTAACGGTAATACTCCTTGCTACAACTATCTGCATGGCGCTTTTGAATAAGTATGCCAGGCGTAAAATGCGCCTTCTTTCGCGCGATTACATACAGAGCGAATCAGAAGCCACAAAATACTTAACAGACACACTCAATGGCATTGACGCCGTTGAGCTTTACTCAATAGAAGAAAATACCTTGGAAAATTTCCAGGCAAGAATCGGCAATATGTACGAAAAAGGCGTGACTATGGCTTTTTCTCAGCACAAGGAGGCTGCCAAGGTAGAGATTTTGCGTTATGTGGGAACTGCGGTGGTTTATTTGGTTGGCGCAATTTCCTGCGTTTATCGCGGAGTTTCCATTGGTGTTTTGTATGCGTTTTTATCCAGTATGGGTGAGATTTTGAATATTCTTATTTCCTGGCTGAACTTAGGCGTTACCAAAGCAAGCGCTATGTCGGGACTTAATAAAATCTATAATATTTTGGAAACAGACACAACAGTTCCCGAAAAACAGGAAAATCTCTGTGATATTGCCATTGCCCGTGAGCAAAACCAAAGGAAAAACGGCCCATGCGTGGAATTTCGTGATGTGTCCTTTGCATATGACAATGTAAAGATTTTTGAGGACTTTAACTGCAAGGTAAACTACGGCGAGTCAGTTGCTTTAGTTGGCTCATCAGGTAGCGGTAAAAGTACATTTTCAAAGCTTTTGATGCGACTTTATGATGTTCAGAACGGAAGTATACGCGTCCACGGCGAGGATGTGCGTGACTACCCCACCCACGACCTGCGTGTAAACTTTGGCATCGTACCGCAAAACCCATTTATTTTCTACGGTTCAATATGGGACAACATTAAAATGGCACGACCTGACGCCTCAAACAAAGACATTATTAACGCTATGGAAATTGCCAATGTGCACGAGTTTGTAAACAATCTGGAAAAAGGCTGGAACACTATAGTGGGCGACGGCGGACTTGATTTGTCCGGCGGTCAGCGCCAGCGAATTGCAATAGCAAGAGCTGTTTTGGGCGACCCCGATATTTTAATATTTGACGAGGCAACATCTGCCCTTGACAACATTTCCGAGCGGGCGATTCAGTCAGCCATGGAAGAGCTGATGAAATCCCATACCGTAATCGTAATTGCCCACAGACTTTCAACCATTAAAAATGTGAACAGAATCATGGTGTTTGAGCAAGGCAAGGTGGTAGAAGAAGGCACTTTTAACGCTTTAGCCGAAAAAGAAAACGGTAAATTTGCAGAGTTATTAAAACATGGCCAATAATATGAAAAAAAGACGCTATTTTTACAAAAATAGCGTCTTTTTTTCTTGTCTTTTTTTATTTGGTGTGGTATAATTTATTATGTATAATTAGCTATAATTAGGTGGAGTGTATGAAAACAGTAAACAAGCGGTTTTTTTGTGATATTGCATTTTTAGCGGCACTGCTTTTTAAGGTGTTTTCTCAGGGATTAGCTTACTTTCCTGTACTGGATGACTACATACAGTACGGCGGATACCCCATTTACGGGGATTTGTCCCATGTTTACTTAGAGATAGGCACTATTTCCACAAGGCCGTTCGCCGCTATTTTAGACCCTGCGGTATGGGGGCTGTTCTTTTCCAATATGTGGGTATCACTGCTTATTATCAGCGTTATGTTTTTTGCAGGGACAAAGCTCATAGCATCAGTATTTGAGCGTATGGGTATACGCATAACGCCCTTTTTATATACCATTGTTCTTTTGATTCCTTTGGGATTTGAGGGAACTTATTGGATTTCTGCGTCATCAAGGATATGCGTTGGGCTGTTTTTTACAGGACTTGCCTCGTATATGCTTACAAAACTCATTTCAAATAAAAAATGCGCCTATTGGCTTATATATATCCCCGCAACTGTGCTTTCCTTTGGCTTTTACGAGTCTGTTATGGTGTTGTCGGCACTTTTGCAGTTTGCAGTAGTTTTGTTTCTTGTAAAAAGCAACAAAAAGCGCCTTATGTATCTTATAACCCCTGCCGTTTTTGGTTTGGGTATGATTGTGTACTATAAGCTTGCGGCAAATATTGGCGCTATGGGCAGCAGGGCAGGATTTTCATTTGACGGATTATGTGATAAAATTTACCAAATTTTTTCACAGTTTTTCGAAATACTCGTAAAAGGCGGCGCACTTACTACTGTAGGCGGTGCGTGGCACGGTCTTTTAATAACATTTTCCTCTTTTTGGGGAATTGTGCTGTTATTTGCGGCAATTATGATTTCTGCCGCCTGTGCTTTTTGGGGGGCGAAGGAAACTTTCAGCGCCAAAGCAAAGCGATGCATTCCCTTAGGCATTATAATGACATTTTTGCCCCTTGTTCCAAATCTATTGTCAGCAGAAGTTTGGCTGACATACAGAAGCGTCGTGCCTGTATTCTTTGGGCTGACGCTTGTATCAGCACCCTTATTTACTAAGATCCTAAAAAATAAGGCTTTGCGCACCGGTGTGATTTTCTTTATGGTGTTTTTATTCTCGTTAGGCAACATAAACGAGCTTGACACCTACAAAAGAGTAAGCCAAAAAGACAACATTCTCGTTTCAGAAATTGCACAGCAGCTGGATAACGATGTGCTTTCAGGAAACAAAGAAACAATAGTGGTTATCCCTGAAGAAATCATCACCCCTCAGGTTAGCTACTACAAAGACCATGTAAAAAGCGTTTTTGACTCGGACTGGGCGTTAACAGGCGCAGTGCGGGCAAAGACTAAAAATATCAAAATAAAAACAATTACGCCAATGGATGCAGGACTTTTTGCACTTGCAGACATTGACACAAGCTCTCTACAGATTATATACATCGGAGGAAATGATGGAAAATAGATTAAACATTTTAGGCGTGGGTGTTGACACCTGCACAATGGAGGCAGCAACCGACTTTTTGACAGCTGCAACCGACAGTGGCGGTCTTACATCTGTATACACACCAAATTCTGAAATTATACTGCACGCATATAAAAATCCCGACTACGCTGATGTCTTAAATCGAGGCACTCTCATTACCGCCGATGGCATCGGTGTGGTGTATGCCTCAAAAATCTTAAAACGCCCTCTGCCCGAGCGTGTTTCAGGATTTGACTTGGCAAATAAACTATTAGAAAGATGCGCACCTTTAGGCAAAACCCTCTACCTTTTTGGCGGAAAGCCCGGAGTTGCTGAAAAAGCTTCGGAAAAAA
>JAGBXV010000001.1 GCA_017629115.1 Clostridia bacterium
ACCTGAAAACCGTCCATTTTGGGCATCATAACATCAAGCAAAACCACAGAAGGAGTTTTTTCTTTAAAAAGTTCAAGCGCCTGCTGACCGTCGTAGGCAATTATCACTTCAAATCCTTCTTTTTCCAGATATAATCTTATAATTTCGCAAATATTTCTATCATCATCTACAACTAAAATTCTTTGATTATTCATAGTATTCACCCTTTCTGTCACTGAGCGCTCCATCTGCCTGATGCACCACACGGCAGGATAAGTTCGGAGGTTTCAACAGGAATTCCAATTTCTTCAGAAACTACCGTCCCTGCGTATTTTTTCTTTACCTTTAGCTTTAAAATATCGGCAAGCACCGTAGGCTGAAGTCCTGTGGTGTATGAATTTATAAGGAAAAACAGAGGATTGTCTGACATTATTTTCATACATCTTTCAACTAACGGATAAAGCTCGTCCTCTAATTTCCAAATCTCACCGTTGGGACCTCTGCCGTAGGAAGGAGGGTCCATAATGATACCGTCATATGTATTGCCACGACGAGCCTCACGCTCTACAAATTTTATAACATCATCAACTATAAATCTTACAGGCTTATCACGAAGACCCGAGCACTCTAAATTTTCCTTTGCCCAGGCAACCATACCTTTTGATGAGTCAACATGGACAACAGAAGCTCCTGCCCCTGCTGCCGCTGCAGTAGCACCGCCTGTGTAGGCAAAAAGGTTTAACACCTTAATGGGGCGTCCTGCGTTCTTTATTAAATCCGAAAACCACATCCAGTTAACTGCCTGCTCGGGAAAAAGTCCTGTGTGCTTAAAGCCCATGGGCTTTACCCAAAAGCTTAAGTTCAAAGGCTCAAATCGAATCTTCCATTTATCAGGAATCTTTGTATGTACCTGCCACGAGCCTCCGCCTGTGTTTCTTCTGTGGTAGTGAGCATTAGCACTACGCCAGAGCTCGGGTTTTGTGCGCTCTGACCATATTACCTGCGGGTCAGGCCTTATCAATCTGTATTCGCCCCAATCCTCAAGCTTTTCGCCACCTGAAATATCAAGAACCTTATAATCTTTCCATTTATCGCAAATAAACATATGTGTTCATCCTTCCGCCTTTTTATAACTAATTTATCATACAAATATTTTACCATTTTAAGCGTATTTAGTCAACGAATTTTTTCCCTGCGTCATAATAAGTTCAAAAAGTTCATAAACTGATAAAAAAACACCTTGGAGGTTTAATATGCAAGACTATAAATTACCACATAACATCGTCTTGGAAAACAAAGAAAAAATGTCTGTTACAGGCGTTTCGGATGTAGATACATTTGACGAGGGCAAAATCGTTTTGTTTATTCCCGGCGACACTTTAATAATTGAAGGTGAAGACCTGCACATTCAAAAGCTTGATGTGTCATCGGGCGAGCTTACCATAGAGGGCTACATATACTCCATTGCCTACACCGGAACAGAAGCCGGCGCAAAAGGTTCTAAAGGATTTTTCAAAAAAATGCTCAGGTAGCGGAGGCGGATTATGGAAAGCTACATATCAACAGAGCTTAATGTTTTTCTTTGGTCGGTTATCTCTGGTGTATTTATGGCAATAGCCCACGACATTCTTTGTGTTATGACAAGCAAAAGCAGGTACTCTGTTTTTGTGTGCAATGTGTGTGACGGAATTTTTGTGATTTGCGCAAGCACAATTATGATATTTATTCTTTTTTCCGTTTCCAACGGTTATGTGCGCGTGTATGAATTTATTGGTGCATTTATAGGCGCTTTTTTGTACAAATTTACATTAAGCCGTGTTGTAACCGCTTTGCTTACAGAAGTTTTTCGGGGCATTTTTGCGATTTTTAATTTTTTTTTGAAAATACTATTGACACCAATTAGATTTATGTATAAAATTATGTATAATAGTATAAGTGTATTGTGCGTGTTTGTGTGCAGGATTTTTCGCCCTGTTTTTAATAAGGCGAAACGGATTTTTAAGGTATTTCGCATCACACTTAAAAGAACTTAGGAGTATACTATGGAAAACGCTACAAAGTCTATAAGTAAAAAAGTTAATTTTAAGCTTCTTGCAAAAAGACTCTTGGTATGCTTTTTGTTTGTTTATCTGCTTGTTGCGCTTATTTCACAGCAGTTTAACTTTGCCGCTTTGGAAAAAGAAAATGCAGTGGTAGATGCAAAACTCGAAGAAGCAACACGCGAACAGGAAAAGTTACAAAACGAGTACGACTCAATCAACTCCGAAGATTTTATCAGACGCGTCATCCGTGAGCGTCTTGGATATACAAGACCCAACGAAAAGGTTTTTGTTGACGCTTCAAAATAAGCGTTAACACACGAAGTAAATTTACAGGAGGAAAGGTTTTAATGGTATTAGAACCGGGAAAAATCATTGAAGGTAAGGTAACCGGTATTACGCAATTCGGTGCTTTTGTCACTATGGAAAACGGCAAAACCGGACTTATCCACATTTCTGAAGTTGCAACAGAATATGTAAAGGACATCAAGGACCACTTAAAAGAGGGCGATACGGTCAAGGCAAAGATTATTTCCATTGACAAAACAGGCAAAATCAGTCTGTCCGTAAAGCAGGCAATACTTGATGAAAGAGCTGCTGGAAGAAAAGCCTCACCAAAAAAAACATCACGCAAGCCTGACGATTTTGATTGGGGCAAAAAATCTTCAGCTCCCACAAGCTTTGAAGAAATGATGGCAAAATTCAAGCAGGACAGCGACGAAAAACTTCAGGATGTTAAAAAGAGCTTTGATTCCAAAAGAGGCTCCGGCTACAAACGCTCCTCCGGCTCATATTAAAACATCGCGGCAGCGTAACCCGTTGCCGCTTATTTTTTTTAAGGAGAATTACCATGACTACAAATGAAATTGCAAATAAATATTTAAAAGACGAACAGATACTCTGGCAGGGAGAACCAAAAAATGTTCCGCTCTTTCATAAATCGGACATTCTTATACTCCCCTTCACTATTTTATTTGGTGGATTTTTAATTGCATACGCTGTTATTTCTGCAATTATGATGTTTGCAGGTCAGGGAATTTGGTTTTCTTTGGTAGGTATCACATTTTTGCTTATGGGTATTTACATTGTGTTTTTAAGACTTTGGTACAGAAAAAAACGCATCAAGCGCCAGCGTTATTTCGTAACAAGCAAGCGTGCTTTTGCATTTGACACTCTGCGTGATGATGTTTTGTTTGATATACCTCTTAACGAAACCGACCTGTACCTTGGACACAAAAGTCTTATCCTTACTGATGTCACAAACGCAACAGGCGATTTTGTGTACAATTTAGGATTGGATATTTTCTTCAGAAAATTCGCACATGAAACACCGGCATTCAGATATATTGACGACATAGCCGGCGTGTCAAAAATTATTGTTACAAATTCGAAAAAGGTAGTGGAAGTTGAAAATGACGAACTTTTTATATAGCACAGCACAAAAGGCAGGCTTTTGCCTTGACGACGCACAGCTCAATCAGTTCACTATGTACTCTACACTGTTGCGCCAATGGAATGAAAAAATGAATCTTACAGCCATTACTGAGCCTGATGAGATTGTGCTTAAGCACTTTGTGGACAGCCTTTACGGTATTAAATTTTTATCCGACGCAAAGACGCTGATTGATGTAGGTACAGGTGCAGGATTTCCCGGTGTTCCTTTAAAAATTGTTAAACCCGAGCTTTCGCTCACACTTTTGGATTCTTTGAATAAAAGGCTTACATTTTTAGAAGAAGTAAAAAATCAGCTCAGACTCTCTGATGTCACCTGCGTACACTCTCGTGCAGAGGACGGTGCAAAAGCAGGTGCTCCCCTTCGGGAAAGCTTTGACGCAGCAGTATCAAGAGCCGTGGCTAACCTTTCCTGTCTTTGCGAGTACTGTATACCCTATGTAAAGGTAGGCGGTGTGTTCTTAGCTTACAAAGGTCCCGGGGTAACGGAAGAACTGGCAGAAGCACAAAACGCCATAGAAATTCTTGGTGGCGAAGTAACGGGAGTTTTTGAATATACCCTCCCCGATACGGACATTACCCATTCTGTGGCGGTAATTAAAAAAGTAAAATCTACACCCGAAAAGTATCCCAGACTTCAGGGAAAAATACAGAAAAAACCTTTATAAAAACAACTTAAGCAGTAGCAAGAGCTACTGCTTTTTTTATTTGTCGAAAAGTGGTTAAAATCCGACAAATAGATGTATATTTCATCAAAGGACAGGCAATAATATTTATCGAATAAGTTTTGTGAACATTTTACAAAGGAGGATTAACATTGGAAATTACAGTTACTATCAAAAAGCAAACTCTGGTAGTTTCCCTTCGTGGAGAACTTGACCACCACACAGCCAAAGAAGTGAAAAATATGATTGAAGAGGTAATAAAAAATAAAAATGTAAAAAACCTCGTACTCGATTTTTCAAAGCTTTCCTTTATGGATAGTTCGGGAATAGGCGTTTTAATCGGACGATACAAGTTGATTCAGTCAATAGGCGGCCGTATGGCAATAGCCTGCGCTACTCGTCCCGTTTCAAAGATACTTGCCATGTCGGGCATTAACCGTTTAATCGAAATGTACGACAGTGTGGATACTGCCACAACAAAACTACAGGAGGAGATTTCGTGATGAATAACAGTATGAAAATGGAGTTTTTAAGCTTGTCGCAAAACGAAAAATTTGCCCGAACTGCCGTTGCGAGCTTTGTTGCACAGCTAAACCCCACATTAGATGAAATAGAAGACATCAAAGCTTCTGTATCAGAGGCAGTTACAAATGCAATTGTACACGGCTATGCCGACTCTGTAGGAATTGTGTACATAACCTGCGACTTAAAAGATAGCGAAGCCATAATTACTGTAAGAGATACGGGTTGCGGCATAGAGGACATATCGCTTGCCCGCACACCCCTTTACACCGGCGTCCAAAACTCCGAAAGGAGTGGTTTGGGTTTTACGGTTATGGAAACATTTACAGACGAAATTGATGTAACCAGTGCACCCGGCGAAGGTACTACCATTACTCTGATAAAGAGAATATCTGCCCAAGCCCCAAAGTCAGAATAGTCGAGGTGCTCCGTGGAAAGATTTCAAAAAGATGCCACATACGCTTTAATTGAACTGGCACGCTCAGGCGACGAGGAGGCAAAAGCCAGACTTGTGGAAGAAAATATGGGGCTTGTGTTTTCTATTGCCAAAAAGTTTTATAATCGTGGCTACGACAAAGACGATATAAACCAGTTGGGAGCAATGGGTCTGCTGCGCGCGGTGGAAAATTTTGACTTGTCACAGGATGTGCGTTTTTCCACTTACGCCGTTCCTGTAATTTTAGGTGAGATTAAGCGCTTTTTGCGTGATGACGGACCTTTAAAGGTTAGCAGAAGTATAAAGCAAACAGCTACTCAAATTGCACATTTCATAGAAACCGAGCAAAAAAACTCAGGTATAACCCCAGGTGTAGAAGACATAGCAAAAAAACTGGGCATAGGTGTAGAGGAAGTAATCAACGCTCAGGAAGCCACTAAAGCTCCCGAATCAATTTTTGCCCAGCGTGAGGACGGGAGCAGCAAGCTAATTGATTCCTTAAAAGCCGATATGTCCGAGGGTGACATTCTGACTAAGATAGACATTAAAACTGCCCTGTCAACCTTGCCCGAGCGGGAAAAAACCATAATAGTAATGCGTTATTTTCTGGACAAACCCCAAAAAACAGTTGCCCAAAAGCTGGGCATATCACAAGTACAGGTGTCAAGGCTCGAGAAAAAAATACTGGAAAAACTCAAAACCCACCTTGCGTGCGAAAACTAATCATTCTATCTTTCGTGCTAAAGGGTATTGACAAAAAATATTACAATATGATAATCTTATAATGTAGAATTTTGGAAAGAAGGTTATCATTTTGATTAAAGCTTACATAAACGGCGGTACTATTACCGTTACATCAGGAAAGAAAAGCACAGAGTATCCTGTAGGTGCAGGTGCTGTGTCTTTGGGCGGAAAATGGGATTTTGAAAATCCTTATGCGCATTTTTCCGATTATAACGAAACAGAGCTTGCAAAATACGCAAGAGGCGAGCTTTCAAAGCTTATTACTTTGGAAGAATTCAGCCTTGATGCTTTGGCAGAGTTTGATGCAGGCAGAAAAAACAAGCTCTACATATCTAAAAACTTTACAATGACATTGGAGTACTCGGATTCTGTACTTCCCTGCTTCATTTTAAACGAAACAAAGGAGCTTTTTGCTTTGGAAATTATGACAGCAGTAGCCGCAGGTAAACCCCTTAAAATATGCGAAAATTGCGGCGGATATTTCTTCCCCTCAGGAAGAACCGACTCCGTTTACTGCGACAGAGTTACAGATAACGGCTATTCCTGTAAAAAAATCGGTGCACATAGACAATACCGCCGTAACAGCCGTGCAAACGAACTCAAAAAGCTCTACGATAAAGTTACAAAGCACAACCGCTACTTAAAGTCAAAGGGCACACTCTCAGCTTACCAGTATAACAACTGGATGAAGGAAGCCTCCGAAAAATACGCAAGCTTCAAGGCGGACAAGCTTTCTTCTGCTGAATTTGAGGCATGGCTCCTTGGCAAGGAAATCACCCCTGCCCCCAGAGCCCGTTCAAGAAGTTCAATTTCGGATTACTTGCTATAAAGAAACAGGACCTTACAGGTCCTGTTTCTTTATAGTATCTTTTATGTTCTTCATCATATAAAGTGAGCCAAGAGCGATAACTGTACCATTTTTTCCCGCAAAGCTCAGTGCTTTTTCGACAGCAAGCCGGTTATCCTTATGGGCATAAACAGTTTTTATATACTTCTGGGCTGTTTTTTTTAGGTTTTCGACTGTTTCTTTTCTTGGGCTGTCCACTTCTGTAACTACAACCGTATCAGTTATTTCAGAAAGTTTTTCGAGGCAAAAATCATAGTCTTTGTCACAAAGCATTCCAAATACACAAACAGGTTTTTCATTCATTATTTGTTTTGCTGTTTCCACAAAAGCATTCATTCCGTCAGCATTGTGAGAACCATCCGCAATCACTGTGGGATTACGGTGTAAAATTTCGAATCTGGCAGGCCATTTTGCCGCCTTTAAGCCATTTTTAATATTAGCCTTCGAAATTGCAAGTCCTGCATCACAAAGGATTTTAGCAGCAGAAATAGCCGTAATTGAGTTATATATTTGATACTTTCCGACAAGTGATGTTTCATACACTTCACCACAATATGAAAACTCATTTCCAGATAAGTCGCACTTTAGAATTTCAAGCCCACATCCGTCAGCAACAGTAATCGGTGCTGACATTTTACGAGCAGTTTCTTTTATAACTTCAAGGGCATCAGGAACTTGATTCATATAAGTAAGCACAGGGCAGCCTTTCTTTATAATACCACATTTGTTCATTGCCACATCACTAACAGTATTTCCAAGATAATCTGTATGGTCAAGGCTTATTGATGTGATTACCGAAAGTACAGGCGACTTTATTATGTTTGTGGCATCATAAATACCGCCCAAGCCAACCTCTAATATTACATAATCACATTTTTGCTTTTTAAAGTACAAAAACGCCGCCGCAGTAATAAGTTCAAATTCTGTAGGATGCTCATAGCCTTCTTCGGTCATAATTTTGACCTTTTGGGAAACTACAGTCATAATTTCAGTGAGGTCGCTATCCGATATGGGGGTGTTATTTATCTGGATGCGTTCGTTAAATTCATAGATAAAGGGTGATGTGTAAAGACCGGTTTTGTAGCCTGCGTCAACCAAAATGTTGTGCATAAATACAGATGTGGAGCCCTTGCCGTTAGTGCCAGCCACATGAATAAAGCGAATCTCGTCCTGAGGGTTGCCTAAAAGCTCTGCAAGCCTTTGTATACGCACAAGCTCAAGGCGTGAGCCAAACTTTTTTGAATTATCTATAAAATTCATTACTTCTTCTCTGTTCATTGTATCACTCCCCTCTACAGTATAATACCGCAGTCAAAAATTGTCAACAAAAAAGAGGCTGGATGGATTTAGATGCAGAATGGACAAACCGAACCGAATGGTTACCCGAAGGCTCGCCGTCCTATGCTCCGTTCACTATATGTCCGCTTTGCGTACATAGTTGGCTCACTCCGCAATGCCGACTCTCTCAAAAAATGGTCAGTAACCATTTTTTGAAAAAGGAAATGCAACGAAGCGTTAAAGATTCGCTTTCGCGAATCGAATTAGCGTAGTTTGCTTTGACGCACGCCGAGAGATGGGGTTTCTTCATAATTAGAAGATATAAAAAAGAGAATCGCATATAATATGCGATTCTCTACATTATTTTGTTTTAATATTAATTTCTTAACTTCTAATGGTCTGCGCTAAATATGACAGCATTAATTATTCGAAAATAATTACTGCCTGAATTGCGCCTTCAACTGTGTAAACCATTACCTTTGAATGCTGGCTGGAATTACCAACAATTTCACCTGCTGAAGATGAGTTAACGATATTTGCAGCATTCACTGCATCAGCATCTATTCTGTATACTGCAACGCCTTCAGAAACAGTATATGTTTCACCGAGGGATGCATCGGCTGCTGCGTTGTAACCGGGAACTACAAAGAATGTGTTGCCGTCTTTTGACTTAACTGTTGAAATAAGTACACGGAACTCAGCATTTACGCCTGAACCTGAACCGTCAACCTTTTCATATACGCCGGCACCGTAGTTATATGTACCCGCTGCTACTTCTGCCGCATCTGCTAAGATTTCTAATTCTTCTACATACTGGTCAGCGCCGATTGCTACACGAACAACATCACCGATTGCAAGAGCGCTCAAATCAACTGTATCTTCGAAGCATTCAATTTCTTCGCCTGTTATAATATCCATAACCTTTATGTATGATGTTGATACACCCATATGTAATTTTTCTGAACCTGCCTCTAATACAATTAAGGGCTTGTTCTCCTCTGTGATTGATTCTGCAGTAGAACCTGCACCTGAACCAACTACACCGTATACATACACACAAGATACAACGTTTGTTCCTGAAACGTTAGCAAACTGAACATAGTACTTGTCGCCTTCGTTAAAGAAATTATTTGTTTTAGACTGATATGTACCTGCTTCTCTGTTCTGAGGAACATAGAGTACAGGTGTTGAAGAAGAAATTCTGTACTGGTCAAATGTGGAAGCATCTACTTTACATTCGATACCGTCTGTACCAACCTTATTTACAATTTTAAGCGATGTCGATTCATTACCAGTTCCCGCCACTGCTGTAATAATACCGCTGATTTGATTTGACTTGTCAAGTGCAAATTTAACAGGCTGTGAATATGGGTAAGCGATATGAGGAGCACTAATAGGATCACCAGTTACGGAATCTGTTAAAAGTTCTGTGGCAAATCCTGTGTTAGCTGTTCTTGCCGCTGCATCTGATAATGCTGTCTTAACAGCATTTACATCCTTTGATACAGTGTAACCTGTACCGTCAATTTTAACCTTGTCTGCAAGTTTTAAAATCTGACCTGTAAGTGTTGAGTTAGAAGCCTGGGGCTTGTAAATCATAACCCAGATTTCAGGATTTGATGACGAACCCATATCTTCCAATGATGCAATGTAACCGTAGTTATATGTTGCCTCTGCTGCAGGCACATATCTTGCAATCTTACCAAAAGCGTCGATGTATAATTGTACAAACATACCTGTTGCCATAGGCTCTGTACCGGGTGAAGCCCATACATCAGGAGATACTGTGTATGTTGCATTTCCTGTGTTTAACTTAACCTGTGTTTCAGGTGTTGATGTCATAAACTCAATTGTACCGCTTACTGACTTTGTTGATACTAAAACTTCAATTACCTTATCACTCTTTGAAATAGAAAGAACATGATTTTCTCTGATTGAAGATAACGCAAAGTCAGAACCGTTCTGCTTGATTGTAACTTTCTTTGTTCTGTCTGTTACATCCAAAACGATACCTGATGTTAAGATATTTTTACCGAATACTTTGTAATTCTTTGTATCAACAGACTGTACTACCATTGTGTCGTATGTCTTTAAGAACACAACATCAGCAGCCTGGTTTGTCTGTGAGCTTACTAATGTGATGTAACCTGCTTTTGCACCATGACTGTTAAGAAGTGTCTGTACATCATCGGCTGCAGGCTGACCGTTCCAGAGAACATCAGCTGTTGACTGATAGTTAACAATTTCTGTTTCTGTACGGTCTTCGTTTGTGTAGTATTCAATAGAAGATGAATCATAGTCATAAATCATATCAAGGTCGATTTTAACTGTTTCATTCTTTCTGGGCTGCAACGCAATGCTTGTTGCTGTATCTACTGTAACGCCTGATTCTTCTTCGTAGTAAATTGTAACGCTTCTGCCTAAGTATTCATAAATGTCAAATCCGTTGATTTCGCTGATGTCATAGGGAACTTTTGTGCTGCCAAGTGAAAGAAGAATTTCATTCTTACGGCAAGCGTTGAGTTCTACATCATCATATAAAGCTACGCCGTATCCTGCAACTACCTGACCGTCAACCTTTTTGCTTGTGCTTACTTCTTCACGGATAGAGCCTCCCGGCTGACCGTCCTGAATCTGTTCAGCATCTAACATATTGTCAATTAACTGTGCTACCGCGCCACGGTTCATTACTTCGTACATCTTTGCATCTGTAATGCCCTTTAAAAGTTTAGCCTGGTTAGCTAAGCTCATATAACCGCCGGGATAACCGCCTAAGCTTTCCGCACGAGCGGATGAATAGCCCAAAGCACAAACTACCATCTTAACTGCCTGTTCGTACTGCACGCCTGCTTCAGGAGCAAATGTGCCGTCACCCATACCGTTGATGATACCCTGTTTGTAAGCTGTTACGATATTATTTGCTGCCCAGTGGTCGGGAGCAAGGTCTGTAAATATGGATCTTTCTTCCTCTGAGTATGTAAGGTTACCCACGGAAAGAGCATAACAGATAATTTTTGTAAACTGCGCTCTTGTAACGGGGTCACCTGGTTTAAATGTGCCGTCTTCAAAGCCATTCAAAATTCCTTCCGATGACAGGTTTGTGATAGCGTCATAATAATGATGGCTTGCAGGCACATCGGAAAACGCCGCTGACACCGTCATAGGAACGACCATCGTGAGCATCATTGCAAGTGTTAAGAGCAATGATAAGATTTTGGTTGTCTTACGCATAATTTTACCTCCGTAATTATAATTATCGTATAAAATGTAAACTATTTTATGACATGATAAATTATAGCATACGGAGGCACAATAGTCAATTATTATAATTTTACTTTTTTATTACAGTTTTTTCCTTTGAACGAATTTTCAGACGCAGAAATTTATACTTGAAATCGTGTAAATTAAAGGGTATTACAGGGTACAGGTATCCTTTGCCCGCCACGGTTTTGTTTGTGGCAATTAACACAAATGAAATGATTGCGCCACCAATGAATCCCCACAGATTGAAAAAATAAGTGAGCAGCAAAATCATAATTCTCATAAATTTAAAGGCGTAATTAAGTTCAATATTTGCCTGTGAAAAGCTTGCAATTGCAACAATAGACATATAAAGAATGGTGTCAGGTACAAACCAACCTGACTGAATAGCAAAGTCACCCAGGATAAGTGCACCAATAATACTCAGGGAGTTACCCATCATATTTGGCGTATTTACCGAGGCAAACCGCAACACATCAACCGCAATTTCTAAAATCAGCAACTGAACTATGGGTGCAACTTCGTTTGGTTGAGCTATTCTTATAAATCGTAGCCATATAGGCAACAAATCAAGATTCTGAATAAGCAAAAGCCACAGAGGTGTCAAAATCATAGTTGAAAAAAATACAAGGTTACGCACAATCCTCATATAACCGCCAACTATGGGAGGATAATAAAAATCGTCTGCTTCCTGAATGAAATCAAATATGGAGCTGGGGAGTAACATAGCCGAGGGGTCATTGTCCACCAGCACCGCTATACTCCCCTCTAAAACGCAGGCTGCTGCAATATCAGGTCTTTCTGTGTATCTTATTTTGGGAAAAGGGTTGTACCATTTACGACGGATTAGACATTCGGCTAAGCTTTCCTGATTCATGGTGAGCGAGCGTACATCGATGTTTTTCAGCCTTTTTCTTATATTATCAAGCATTTTTTCGTCCACAATATCCGCTATATATGTTATTACAACATCGGTTTTTGAACGATTGCCCACCGTTACTATTTCCGCCGTGAATCTGGGGTCTCTTATTCTTCGGCGCATAAGGGCTGTATTAAACACCACAGTCTCCACAAAACCGTCGCGAGAGCCTCGTAAAACCTTTTCCTTTTCGGGTTCTTCCGTACTTCTGGCAGGATAGGTACGTGCATCAATTATAATAGCCTCGGAAAATCCGTCCACAATTAAAACTGTTGCACCAGACAAGTACATTTGCATAACTTTATCAATATCGCTTTCTGTATCAACCTCGACATAAGTTATAAAATTTGCAATGAAATCCTTAGCTGTTTTTGCACTTTTCATTTTTTCAGGAGTAATGCCAAATAAAAATGCTATAAGCTTTGCCACAACGGCGTCTTTCACAAAGCCGTCTATAAAGTACATATAGCTCTTGACTCCGCCTATCATAACTTCCCTCTCTATAATGTCGAAGCTTTTTTCCATGGGAAGAATGCCGTGTATGATTTTTCTGGTTTCTTCAACTTTTTCAGATACTTTCATTTTTTACCTCACCTGCTTTTTCTTTTTAGTATTTGATAAGATGAGGTGTTTTATCCTAATATTTTTTCAAAACAGCGGCAACAGCATCAGCTATATAAATCGCTGAGTTTTCACTTTCATGCAAATAGTTTGATGCTGAACCCACTTCCACAATCAAAGACCCGCCTGTTAAGTGCTGATTAAATCTTTCTTTTCGGATGTTTATAGGTCGGGCAATGTTTTCCGATATTTTATCCAACTCATCGTTTATTTTTACCGCAAAAGCAAGATTATGACGCCACTCAGGATGATTAAGCCCGCTGTGGTCTGTTCCCACTACAAGCATTACCTGTGAGGTTTTTTTGCCGCCAACAATTCCAACAGGTCTTAGCTGCGTTTCAACTCCGTTAGTTGTTCGGGCAGTATAATCACGATGAACATCAAGCACCACCTGTATTTCGGGATGCTCTGCAATGTTTCTCTGTATCACGCCTAACGCCTTGTTGTAAGAGCCGTTATACGCAGGATAGTCGTTTTGAGTAGTATCGTGAATAACATTTATCCCCTGAGATATGAGCCTTTCTTTTATGATTTCTCCGATACGCACCACATTTTGGGTATCATCAACGCTTCTCGCTCCGGGGCTGTCAGCATAAGCTTCCGATATGTGGGTGTGGACAATAAGCACTGTGGGATTTGAAAACCTGAGTGTTTTATTTCGCATTTCGTCAACATTTATTGGATATGTAGTTGCATTGTTAAAAAGAACACCCGGTTTTGACATATTAACTTCCTCAGAACTTTTTCCCTCCAAAAATCCTTTGGGAGTTTCCTGTACTAAAATTTTATCCTCTTTTCGTACTCCACCGTAAAACGCTTCGTATTTTTTCATCATTTCATCACTGGACTTTACAAGGGGAATAACATCTGAAAAAATGTCAAAAATATTTTTTTGTTTTATTAAACTCTCGCTTTCGATTGCCATAATCTGTCTGAATGATTTTGTTACATAAGAATCCTGTGGCTTTATGTTAAGTTTTAGCAAAACCATCACAAACGCCGTTATTGCCAACACAACTGTAACTGTATAAACAAAATTTCCTGCAAATATATCTTTGACCACTATTGTTTTGTGATAATATCTTCTGTTCATAGTGTTGTCCCCTTTTTGGTTTCTTATATATAATACTTACCCGTACCTTATTTTATGAATTTTATTTACTTTTATTTTGGGGTGTTGTATAATATTAGCAAAAGGCGGTACAACAAAATGATTGAAAAATTTTTTCACAACAAAAAAATTGAATATTTTGCAGAAATCACCTCAACTAACACAGCGCTCAAAAACCGTGCTGCAAATGGCGAGTCCGAAAATACTATTTTAATTTCAGAATATCAGACTTCGGGTCGCGGAAGATTGGGCAAGAGCTTTTTTTCACCCAAAGGATGTGGAGTGTATCTCAGCTACCTTATAAAACCCCATATAAAAGCCACTGATGCTGTGTTTATTACTGTTGCCGCCGCAGTTGCAATGGTCAGAGCAATAAACAATGTTTTAAGTATAAAAACCCAGATAAAATGGGTAAACGACATATATTTTGAGAACAAAAAACTTTGCGGCATACTCACCGAGGGCGTAATTTCAGCATCGGGAAATCTTGATTTCGCCGTTTTGGGTGTAGGTTTAAACATTAAAAATCCCCCGGGCGGTTATCCCGAGGAATTTGATTACAAAACTACAAATATAGAGGCTGTTGCAGGCGAAATTACAGAGGACACAAAATGGCGCCTCATTGCTGAATTTATAAATGAATTTGACGCCGTTTTTAAGGCAAACCCCAAAGATTTTATAAAAGAATACAGGGAATATTCCTGCATTATAGGTCGCAAAATCGAGATACTTTCAGGCGAGCACAAAGGCTATGCGAAAGTTTTGGACATAAACGACAGTGCCGAGCTTGTGGTAGAGCTTCCCACGGGGGAAAAAGCAACCTTATCATCAGGGGATGTTAGCGTTTGCTTTTCCTGATATTACAGGCAGATACAAATCGTGATATTCTGCCACTTCACAATCTCCGCCTATCATTTTGCCGTTATAGACTATGATGTTTAAAAATGCATTTACTGGTGAGTCGCTTTCAAAGTTAAGTATACGGTATGTATAAACTATTGCGCCTTTGCCCATATAGGGAGAAAGGTCAAATCCACACATTTGTTGCATTTTATTATATTCTGAAAACTCCACACTGTTTTCATTGGGAATATATACAGCCTTTACCGTTTCGCTCCCTTTGTCCACTTCCCAACCGAGGGCTTTTGTACACCGTATTCTGTCTTTTACGGTTTCTAAGTTTTCATAAGCGGCAGTTTTATAAAATTTGTGCATTACTATTTGCCCTCCCAAAATTAAAAGAAGCGAAAAAAGTATGAGCAAAAGTATATAAACAATATTTTCTTTTAAAAAATCCTTCATATATTTTCTCCCCATGTTTTTTATTGAAAATATATGCAAATGCTGATATAATTATTACGAGTGAGGTGAGCCTATGTATACAGAAAGATTAAAAAAGTTGGTGTCGGTAATCCCTGCCAATGCAACACTTATTTTTTCTCCTGAAAACCTTTATTATTTTTCGGGCTTTACAGGCGGAGAGGGACTGTTATTTGTTGATAAATCAAAGCTTCTTCTTTTTACAGATTCCCGTTATACCGTTCAGGCGCGAGAGGAAGCGCCCGATTTCGAAGTCATTGATACAGCGAAACTTTCGGTGAGCGAGTTTTTAAAGCAGCAAGGCGACAAAGCTTACGGTATTGAGGACGATTATGTTACATTTGCAAAGTATGCAAGTCTTAAAAAACTTGCCCCAAAATCAGTATTTTCACCTGTGTCGTCCCACATCGATAAAATCAGAATGATAAAAGACACGCTCGAGCTTGAATATATAAAAAAAGCTGCCCAAATTTCCGACAGCGCTTTTTCATATATACTTGACAAAATACAAGCAGGAAAAACAGAAAGAGAAATTTCTTTGGATTTAGAGTATTTTATGCTCCGCCAAGGTGCTGACGGTTTGTCATTTGATACCATTTGCGCCTCCGGTGTGCGCTCCTGTATGCCTCACGGAGTGGCAACTGACAAAGTTATAGAAAAAGGCGATTTCCTCACCCTTGACTTTGGTTGCAAATACCGCGGATACTGTAGCGATATGACAAGAACAGTTGTAGTGGGAAAAGCAACTGACAAACAAAAGGAAATCTACGATACTGTGCTGACAGCACAAAAGGCATCGTTAAGCAAGATATGTGCAGGCGTCAACACCAAGGATGTTGACGCCGCCGCAAGAGATATAATCACCACCGCAGGTTATGGCGAAAACTTTGGTCACGGTCTGGGACACAGTTTGGGATTAAAGGTACACGAAGCACCCTCCTGCTCGCCAAGGTCAACTGATATTTTAAAAGAAAACATGATGATGACCGTAGAGCCGGGAATTTACATTGACGGTTTTGGCGGGGTAAGAACAGAAGACCTTGTTTGCGTAACTGCTGACGGTTATGAAAATTTCACCACATCACAAAAGGAGCTCATTGAGCTTTAAGGAGTACAGACTATGTTATCTAAAACAAACAGCACAGGTTTAATAGGAATAGACGGTTATAAAGTATGTGTGGAGGTTGACATTGGCAACGGTATGCCTGCCTTTGATGTGGTAGGTTTGCCCGATACGGCAGTTAAAGAATCCCGAGAGCGTGTGCGCGCCGCTTTAAAAAACTGCGGATTTAAATTCCCTGCCAAAAGAATCACGGTAAACCTTGCCCCTGCAAACATAAAAAAAGCAGGCGCAATATACGACCTTCCTATATGTATGGGGCTTTTAGTCAGCTCCGAGCAGCTTTGTGCTGATTTGGGCGACTTTGCTTTCATTGGAGAAATAGCTCTTTCAGGAGACCTGCGTCCCGTTGAGGGCGCTTTACCTATGGCAATCAGCGCTTACGACGCCGGAATTAAAAATATCATACTTCCCCTCGACAACGCACCAGAAGCTGCTGTGGTAAAGGGACTTAATGTGTATGGCGCTTCGTCTTTGACTGATATTGTGGCTCATTTTACAACAGAAAACAAATTACAAAAAACAGAAATTGATATTGACGAAATATTTAAAAAACAATCGGAAACAACACTTGACTTTGCCGATGTTAAGGGACAGGAAAATGCAAAATTTGCACTTGAAATTGCAGCCGCCGGCGGTCACAACTGTCTGCTCATCGGCTCACCCGGTTCGGGTAAGTCAATGTTATCAAAAAGACTTCCCTCTATACTTCCCTCCTTGTCCTTTGAGGAGGCTTTAGAGGTCACCAAGGTGCATTCTATAGCAGGGCTTATTCCCAGCGATACATCTTTAATTACAACAAGACCCTTCAGAAGTCCACACCACACCATTTCGGCTGTTGGACTTTCAGGCGGCGGTACATTCCCCCGACCGGGTGAAATAAGTCTTGCTCACAACGGTGTACTTTTCTTAGACGAGTTCCCCGAATTCAGAAAAGATGCTCTTGAAGTATTACGCCAACCACTAGAGGACGGCGTGGTGACAATAGCACGAGTAAACGCAACCCTTACATACCCCAGTAACACAATGCTTATTGCCGCTATGAACCCTTGCAAATGCGGTTACTACGGCGACGGCACAAATCGCTGTACCTGCTCAGAAGGGCAAATAAGACAGTATTTAGGCAAAATAAGCGGGCCGTTACTTGACAGAATAGATTTGCACATTGAAGTTCCTGCGGTAAAGTATGACGAACTGACAGACCGTGCACCTGCAGAAAGCTCAGCGGAAATTAAAAAGAGAGTTGAGCGTGCAAGAGAAATACAGAAAGAGCGCTTCCAGCATGACCGTGGTGTTTACTGTAACGCTCAAATGACTGAAAAAATGGTAGCAGACTACTGCGCATTAGGAGAGGCTGAAGTTGCGGTTTTAAAGCAGGCATTTGACAACCTCGGACTTTCCGCCCGCGCTCACAACAGAATTTTAAAGGTTGCAAGAACTATCGCCGACCTAAAAGAAAGCAAGGATATAAAAGTAGAACACCTTGCACAGGCTATATATTTTAGAAGCCTTGACAGAAAATATTGGTAATAAAAAAGGAAGTCATTGACTTCCTTTTTTGTCATTTAATTTAATTTTGGTTGTTGTGTCATTTGCCTTTATCAAGTCTAAAATCGCAAATACAGTACTTTCTAATTTTTCGCCCTTACGGTAGTCGGTTTTTGCCATATAGTCAACTCTGCCCTGCTCCATAATTTCGTGAGCTGTATCGTCATCAGAAGAATAAACTGCAATAGAATGTCCGCCGTTTACCTTGACCAATTTCATGCAGGGAACATCGGTAAAGCCATCGCCTATGTAAATCATATTGCTAAAAGGCACGCGTCTTTCTTCCTCCGCTGTGTATGTATTGAGTTCTTTATGCTCTGTAACATCTAAAACGCCCTTGTTTATTCTGAATAAAAACTGTGTCTTTGATGTGTAGTTTACTGCCATAGCAGGCCACACAGGTACATTGTCCGTATCGTATAAAAATTCTGCCGCGTATATTTCTTTAAAATATTTTGCAATAGGAGTACCCTCAATAATTTCCTTAACACCTGATGAAATTATATAGTGTTCAACAGTTACGCCAATGCGCTCGCCGTATGCGTTAATTCTTTCAAACCAATCGCAGACTCCCGAAAACAACTCCACGCTTTCGCCAAGCTTGTTGAATTCCGCACGGTTCAAAAGCTTTTTGCCGCGGGCTTCCCTTAGCATAACATACATATAGGACAAAATCTGGTCCATATTGTTCTCTTTTGTAAGGCGGTTGCACTCGCCCCAGAATTCCTCTGCTGTCATACCAATACCTGGAATAAATGCATACTCCTGCATATCTTTAGTAGAGAGCGTTTTATCAAAATCATACATTATTGCTGCAATCGGTTTCATATTATTCCTCCTCGATATAGGTAAAGCGTCTGAAGATTTTGCCGTCACGCACTACTTCCTCATTCCACATATAAGCCGGGCGCACCCAGTATCCACCGTCCCCATAAAGAGCACGGTAAATTACCATTTTCTCCAAGGTTTCGGAGTGCTTGCCAATACCTATTACCTCGTATTCGTTTCCTTTGAAATGTCTGTATTTTCCTAACTTTATTTCCATATTATTTGTCCTTTAGTGTTACTACCGTTACACCCATTTCACCCTCACCAAAGCGACCTGCACGGTACTGTTTTACTGTGGGGTGTTTGCGTAAAAATTCTGAAATTCCGGCTCTTAATACTCCGGTACCTTTACCGTGTATAATTGTTACCTCATGAAGCCCTGAAATATAAGAGTCATCAATGAATTTATCCACAACTAAAATCGCCTCGTCTAGAGTCATACCGCGTACATCAGTTTCTAATGATGCGGTGGTTTTTTTGTCAGTTTTAAAGGCGGTGGTTATCATTTTTTGTTTTTTCTTTTCTTCCTTTGCATTATCAGCACGAGTTAAGTCGCTAATATTTGTTTTAATCTTCATTATACCCGCCTGAACTGTTAATGCGCCCTTGTTATCGGGGATGGTTATGACTTCTGCGTCAACGCCCATTGACACAATATGGACAGTTTCGCCTAATTTTACATTCTTTAGGGGCTTTCGTTTAATCTGTTCTTTGCCGGCGCCTGACATAATCTTATCACTTTCGGCGTTTAGGGCCTCTCTTGCCTTTTGCGTTTTTTCAACAAGGTCTTTGTAGCTTTCCGTAGCCTTAATATCACGAATTTCCTTTAAAACTTCTGCCGATTGCTTCTTTGCACTTTCGATTATGGCAATTGCCTCAGCGCGGGCATCCTGCATAATTTTTGCCTTTTTCTTTTCAAGGTCTTCCATTTCACGACGGATGTTGCTCTTGAATATTCTGGCATCACGGGATGCTGATTCTGCCGAACGCCTATCACGCTCTGCTTTTTTACGACTTTCCTCCAAGCTCGAAATAACATCCTCAAGCTTGATATTGTCATTATCAAGACGGCTTTTTGCATTTTCTAAAATAATATCCGAAATGCCCAGGCGCTTTGAAATAGCAAAAGCATTACTCTTACCCGGCACGCCTATCATAAGTCGGTAAGTGGGTGAAAGAGTTTTAATATCAAATTCACAGGAAGCATTTTCAACACCTTGCGTTGTGAGTGCATACATTTTAAGTTCACTGTAGTGAGTGGTTGCAGCAACACGCGCCCCAAAGCCACGGATATATTCAATAATTGAAATGGCTAGTGCTGCACCCTCCGCAGGGTCTGTACCTGCACCCAATTCGTCAGCCAAAACGAGAGTGTCCTTTGTGACTTGATTTAAAATATCAACTAAATTTACAATGTGAGAAGAAAATGTTGACAAGCTCTGTTCTATACTCTGTTCATCACCAATATCGGCAAAAACATTTTCAAAAACCGCTATTTTGCTGCCGTTTGCTGCGCATATGTGAAGTCCTGACTGCGCCATCAAAGTAAACAATCCCAAAGTTTTTAATGATACTGTTTTACCGCCTGTATTTGGACCTGTGATAACTAATGTGTCGTAGTTTTCACCCAATGCAATATCTATCGGCACAACCTTATTTTTGTCCAAAAGTGGATGTCTACCCTGCTTTATTTCTATGATGCCATCTGTGTTTATTTCAGGCTCTGTTGCTTTTTGTTCTAACGAAAGGCGCGCCTTGCAGAATATAAAGTCAAGTGTTAAAATTGCCTTTGTATTTACAAAAATTTCGTGGTTATATTCCACAACAAACGCAGAAATTTCAGCTAAAATTCTTTCGATTTCTTCTTTTTCTTTTGCGTGTAGCTGCGCTGTTTCGTTGGTAAGCTCCACAACCGACGCAGGCTCAATAAAAACAGTTGAGCCGGAGGATGATGCGTCGTGTACTATGCCCTTGATTTCGCCCTTATGCTCTGCTTTAACAGGGATAACATATCTGTCGCCACGCATAGTAACAATAGGCTCCTGCAAAAACTTAGAGTATGTGCTTGATGTAATCAAAGAATTTAACACATCACGAATGCGTGTGGCTTGTGACTTTATCTTTTTGCGTATTGCAAAAAGAGCAGGGCTAGCAGAATCTGCCATTTCTTCATCTGATATAATTTTATCATTTATTTCATTTTCTACATTTTTTAATATCGTGATTGTTGCAGCAATCCCTGCAACAGTTGTTTCTTCGGCGATTTTGTCATCCTCAATGTATGACTTTAATCTTCGGGCTGTGGTTAACGCTGAAGATAACTTGCACAACTCCCCCATAGTCATAACACCGCCACGCTCAACACGCAAAATAGCAGGTGTAACATCTGTGATTTTAAAACCGGGAGCAGGTCCGCGTCGAATCAGGATTCCTGCCGCCTCTGTGGTTTCGCTAAGCTGCGCACGAACCGCCTCAGAATCCCTTGAAGGCTCTAAGGCGGTGATTTTTTCTTTTACGCTGTCGTTTTGAGTGAATGACGCCAGCTTTTCCAAAATCTTATTAAATTCAAGAGTTTTGTAAGTTTTTTTGTTCATATTCTTAAATAAACGGATCGTCCTCGTCGTAGTATTCGTCTTCTTCTTTTTCTTCTTCTATTTCGGGAAGGTTCTCAAAATCTTCTTCTGAGTATTCTTCCTCACCTGAGAATTTGCCCAATTTGTGAGCAAACTGTTTATCGTTTTTATCAATTGCTTTTTCGAGTTTTTCTATATCTTCCTCTTTAACTGTAGACATAAATGTGAGTCTGCAGCACTTTGCGTCCTCAATAAGTTCGCGGGCGCGTTCTGTATCACCAAGCATCAGGTAAACATACGCTGAATCGTAGTAAGCTTCTGCAAAGTATGGCTTTTTGTCAAGCATTTCATCAGCATATTTTTTCGCCTGATTGTAATCGCCCAGCTTTATATAAAGCTGTGTCATATTATCCAAAATTACAGGGTCATCACTGTTGTAATCATATGCTTCTTTATTATAGTTTACTGCCTTTCTTACACTATCCTTTAAAAGGTAAAGGTAACCTAATGATCCGTAGGTTACTGTGTTTGTGTAGTGAACAGTAATATCCTCAAGCTCTGCAATAGCTTCATCTATTCTACCTGTTTTGGAAAGGAATACCGCATATTCAGAACGGATTTTAAGGCGAAGCTCAGGCTTTAAGCCTGCCTTTAAGAGCTTTCCGTAGATTTCTTCGGCTTTTTCTACCTTGCCCTCACGCATAAGATAAAATGCGTAGGTTTCCATCTGTCCGATGTTCATTCTGTGTTTTTCAGCACGCCCAAACCAAGAAAGTGCCTTTTCAGGGTCTTTTCCGTATACTTTTTTTGCACGGGAAATGCAAAAGTTTGAAAACCACTTGAAATATGCGTACACCAACAGTATTAATATTGCACCAATACCTACAAACACATTAACTGTAAACGCATTATAAACGATATAAATTGCCAAAATGGCTAAAATAAATGTCATAATGATTTCCTTTCTAATTAAGCGCGCGGTACATTTCTTTTGCACCGTCTTTTGTCACATGTTCTGCCACTTGTAAAACCTCAAACTTGGAGGTTTTTTCGCCAAAACGAAGTTCTATAACATCACCGATTTTTACATCGTATGACGCCTTAACAACCGTACCGTTTACAGAAATTCTTCCTGCATCGCAAGCCTCGTTTGCTAATGTTCTGCGCTTTATAATTCTTGAAACTTTTAAGTACTTATCTATTCTCATAATTACCTCTTATTTAGCGACAAATCCGACTTTTTTGTATACCTTGCGGAGTGTTTTGTTTGACAAATAGTTTGCAA
>JAGBXV010000106.1 GCA_017629115.1 Clostridia bacterium
AAAAACGCATGGACCTTTGCAATATTAAAGCTTCCCCAGAACTTAATAATTTTCGCTGTTATATTTGCTGTTAACGCAATTGTATTCTGGGTGATGTTCCTTTATTTGCCTACTTTTGTTTATTTGCTGTTCCTTGGGCTGTTTTTAACAGGCTTTACTGCTTTTACGGCAAACTATTACATATGGCATGTTATGGACAAGTATATTGTAAGTCTTGTAAAACCTAAAAATAACGATGCAATATTTAATGATGACGAATACCCCGAAACGGACGATGACTACGACGAGGAGGTCGAAATTGAAGATGAATACCTGTTGTAAGGCTGTAATTTTTGATTTGGACGGAACTGTTTTAGACACACTGCAAGACCTGAGTAATGCAATGAATCACACACTTGCCAGTTTTGGTTTTCCACAAAAAGAGGTATCCCACCACAGAAGTGCAATAGGAAACGGCATAAGAAAATACGCCCAAAGATGTATTCCCAAAAACTTGGCAACCGAGGATCTTTTAGACGAGTTTGTTCCCGTTGCGGCAGAGGATTACAAAAACAACTGTATGGTAAAAACTGCACCTTTTGAGGGGGTATGCGAGCTTTTGGATTTTCTTCAGGAAATGGGCATTTCAATAAACATACTTTCCAACAAACGAAACGACTTTGTAAACAAATTAACAAATCACTATTTTCCCAAGTATCGTTTTGATTGCGTATACGGCGAATTGCCGGGGATAGCTAAAAAGCCCGACCCCGCAGCAGCTTTAAAAATCGCCGCCGACTGCGGTATTGACCCCAGTAATGTAATTATCATCGGTGATTCGGTTTACGATATTTTAGCAGGAAAAAATGCAGGCATGAAAACCATTGCCGTTACCTGGGGCTATCAGGACAGGGATTTACTGGCAGAGCATAATCCTGACCTCATTGCAGACACAACAGAAGAAATTATAGACTATTTAAAAACTCTTAACAAATGAGGAACAGTATGCATATAAGCGAAATTTACAAAAGCATATATAAATATTACGGTGATACTACTCCCCTTTTATTTGACTGTGGAAAACTCTGCAATGGTGCTTGCTGCGAAAGCAGTGACGACGAAGAAACAGGGATGTATCTTTTTCCCGGCGAGGAAAAACTATTTAAAGACAATCCTGACTTTAAAATAGTTTCATCAGAATTTGAATACGCCGGAAAGGTTGCAGATATTCTTATTTGTAAAGGATATTGCGACAGAAATTTAAGACCATTGTCTTGTAGAATTTTCCCCGTTATTCCCTATATTGAAAAAGACAATTTTAAGCTTATTTTTGACCCCAGGGCAAAGTCTGTATGCCCTTTGGTTGAATTGGACGGCTTTTCTCAACTTGATAAAGAATTCATAAGAAAAACCGAAAATGTTATAAGGCTTCTTATGAAATTTAAAGAAACAAGATTATTTTTAGACGGACTTACTGACATACTTGACGACTTTTTGAGATTCAGTATCTAATCGGAGGTTTACCTATGAAAAACAGCACAATAGCTGCTATTGCCACCCCACACGGAACAGGCGGAATATCTGTAATCCGCATCAGCGGTGATAGTAGTATTGAAATATGCGATAAAGTGTTTGTTGCCAAAAGCGGCAAAGCCTTAGCAGATGCTAAGACTCATACTATTCACTACGGCCATATAGTAAAAGGTGACAAAATAATAGACGAAGTTTTGGTGTCGGTTATGAAAGCGCCTAACACTTTCACACGAGAAGATGTTGTGGAAATTAACTGCCACGGCGGATTGGTGGTAACTGAAAAAGTTTTGCTTGCTGTTTTATCGGCAGGTGCAACTCTTGCATCAGCAGGCGAATTTACAAAGAGAGCATTTTTAAACGGAAGAATTGACCTTTCTCAGGCTGAGGCAGTTATTGATATTATCAACTCCCCCTCGTCTTTGGCTTTGTCAGTTGCAGCTAATCAGTTAAGCGGCACTTTGTCAGAAGATATAAACTCTATGCGTGACTCTGTGTTGGAAATTTTGGCACAGATAAATGTAACCATAGATTATCCTGAAGAGGATATTAACGACATTGAAAAAGAAGTTTTGATTGCAAAGCTTAAAGAAGCCAAGAACAGAATAGCTGATTTATTGGAAACCTCTCACCGAGGCAAACTGATACGCGACGGTATAAACACAGTAATATGCGGAAAACCCAATGTTGGTAAATCCTCCATATTAAATCTCCTTGCCCGTGATGCAAGAGCTATTGTAACCGACATTGCCGGCACTACCCGTGATGTCATCGAGGAAAGAATTACAATCGGCAATGCTGTTTTAAATGTTTACGACACCGCAGGAATCCGTGATACCGCAGACACAATCGAAAGTCTTGGCATTGATAAATCTAAAGAGTGCATCAAAAATGCCGAGTTAGTTCTCTTTGTTGCGGACTCTGTAAGCGGAATAGGCAAAGAAGACAAGGAAATTTTTGAATCATTAGACAAGAAAAATGTAATTGTTATTTTAAATAAATCTGATATTGCCACTATGGATACAGATACTCTATTTGACGGCTACACGGTTATTAAGCTTTCGGCAAAAACAGGCGAGGGCCTTGATGAGCTTTCTTTGGCAATAGAAACTATGTTTAAGCTGGGAAAAATCAGTGCAGGTGACAGTAATGCAATTACAAACTTAAGGCACAAAGAATCATTATCCGGAGCGCTTTACTCTATTACTTCGGCTATTTGTGCACTACGAGAATGTGTGCCTTACGACATCGTTTCTATTGATTTGACCGATTGTGCGTCACGTTTGGGCGAAATTACAGGCAAAACAGTTTCCGACGAGATTGTAGACAAGATTTTTGCCCGTTTTTGCCTTGGAAAATAGTATATTAGAGACAACCCTAAAATAAGATATTATAACGCTTATTATGGAAAGGAAGACCAAATTTGAAAGAGATAAAAAAGCAATCTTTTATGGAGGGTGCTGCCGTTTTAGTTGTTGCACACTTGCTGGTAAAAATAATTGGTGCTTGTTTTAAAATACCGCTTGCTAATGTACTTAACGAAACGGGTATGGCATATTTTAGTCGCGCATACAACCTGTATGCTGCTATCTTTGTTATGGCAACCGCAGGCTTGCCCGTTGCTGTGTCTAAAATGGTTTCGGAAAGTATTGCAAAAAAGAATTTTGCAGAATCCAAAAGAATTTTCAAGTCAGCAGTTGTACTGTTATCAATTATTGGTATTGCAGGAACCGCTGTGCTCTTCTTTGGAGCGCGCTTTTTTGCAGAGAAAGTATTTAATTCACCTGGTTCATACCTGAGTATCGTTACAATTTCTCCTGCTATTTTGTTTATCTCTATTTTATCTGCTTTTCGCGGATATTTTCAGGGGCATTCAAATATGATTCCTACTGCTTTTTCAGAAGTAACAGAAGCAGTTTCAAAGCTTGTTGTAGGTTTGGCAGGAGCTTACTTCCTTATGTCAATTTCTTCAGAAGTTGCAGCGGCCGGCGCTATATCCGGTGTTACAATAGGTGGACTTTTGGCACTTTTGCTTTTAGTATTTTTCTACTTTAAAAATAAGCAAAACACACCTTTAACTGACGCTACAGAAGCCAAGTCGACAAAAAAAATATTTATCCGCCTTTTGACCATAGCAATACCTATCACAATAGGAGCTGCAGTTATGTCTTTAACAAATGTAATTGACACAATTATGATAAGCAACAGACTTTCTGCAATTACCGTGGACGAAAACATTTACAACACACTGACCGAGTTTTTTGGCGTAAAGCTTGAGTATGTGCGATTAGGTCAGGAAATAACTTCAGAAGCTGCAGATGTAATGTACGGCTCATACTCCGGTTATGCTATGTCGCTTTTTAATCTGCCGCCTTCTATCGTTACATCAATTTCTATGAGTATAGTGCCTGCAATTTCTGCAGCATTAGCTATAAAAAATAAAAATCAGGCAAAACTGCTTACAGAATCATCAATAAGAATAACCACAATGTTCGCACTTCCCTGTGCTATCGGTATGAGTGTGCTCTCTTCACCTATTCTTATTGCACTTTATAACAATGCACGCTCACAGTACACTTTGGCACTTTTGTCACTTTCTATTATTTTGGTATGTATTGTTTCTGTTTCCACATCTATTCTGCAGGCATCAGGACATGTGTTTATTCCTGTCAGAAATATGATAATTGGTGGCGTTGTAAAGGCAGTTTCAAACTATTTCTTAATCGCTATACCCCAAATTAACATCGGCGGCGCACCCATAAGCACCTTCATGTGTTATTTTGTAATTGCTGTTCTTAATATAACATCAATAATTCGCATCATTAAACCCGAATTCAATATTAAGAACTTTATTTTAAAACCTTTGATTTCTGCAACTTGCATGGGCGTGGTTGTTTACTTTGTTTATAATCTGACCGCAACTGTTATCGGTTGTCCCGCTACTTCGCTCAGCATTGACTTTTTAACTGATACTTCTCCTGTTACACCTGTAGCAGGATTAGTAAGAATCAAAACAATCGTTGCTTTGGGCGTGTCAATTTTAACAGGCGTCATTGCATACTTTATAACAATGGGAATAACACGCGGATTCTTTGAAGAAGATATAAATATGCTCCCCAAAGGAAAGAAAATTGCAAGAATTATGAAGAAAATAAAACTTTTATAGCATTTTTTGCATTTTCTTGCGAAATTTTAAAAAAAGTGAGTGAAAACTAATGAAAACCGAGAAAAAAAACTATACTTTTGCGGATTTAATTGATATAATGGAAGTGTTGCGTGGTGAAAATGGTTGTCCCTGGGACAGAGCGCAAGACCATCAATCCATAAAGTACGCACTCCTTGAGGAAGCTTGCGAGGCTATGGAGTCTTTGGACAAAAAAGGACCTGATGATTTTGCCGACGAGTTGGGAGATGTACTACTGCAGGTAGTATTTCATTCCCAGATTGCAAAGGAAAACGGCACCTTTACTATAAATGATGTACTCTATCATATATGCAATAAGTTAATTACACGCCATACTCATATTTTTGGCAATGATAAAACAAGCAACAGCGCTGAGGCTCTGGATGTGTGGGAAGCCAATAAAAAGGCAGAAAAAGGACTTAAAACACAAACTGAAATTATGCGTGATGTTTGCTCATATCTCCCCCAGCTTATCCGTGCCGAAAAGGTACAGAAAAAAGCCGCTAAGGTGGGATTTGACTGGGATAGCATTGACGGTGCTTACAATAAACTCAGAGAAGAAATTGACGAAATTAAAACAGCTAAAACTCAGGCGGAGATTGAAGAAGAATTCGGAGACCTTCTCTTCTCTTGTGTAAATGTTGCAAGGTTTTTAAAGGTTAACCCCGAAGAAGCCTTAAAAAAAGCTACCGATAAATTCATAAACCGCTTTGAGGTAGTTGAACAAATGGCAAATGAGCAGGGCAAAAATTTAGAAGATATGACCTTAGAGGAAATGGACAAGCTTTGGGACAAGGCGAAAGTAAGATAGTCAATAAGGCACAAGCCTTAAATAAAAAAATACATAATGGAGGAAAAGATAATGAACAAAACAGAATTAGTTGCAGCATTAGCAGCACAGTCTGGCGCTTCCAAAAAAGACGCTGAAGCGGTTTTAAACGCTTTCGTTGATGTTGTTGGCGACACACTGAAGAAAGGTGACAAAATCTCTTTAGTTGGTTTCGGTACATTCGAAGCAAGAAAGAGAGCTGCTCGTGAGGGTAAGAACCCCCAGACAGGCGCAAAAATCAAAATTGCTGCTACAACAGTTCCCGCTTTCAAGGCTGGTAAGGCTTTAAAAGACAAGGTTGCTAAATAAGATTTCAACCAAAAAACGGCTAAGCATAGCTTAGCCGTTTTAATTTTATACTAAAGTAAAAAATCACGGCAAGCTTTCGCTCGCCGTGATTTGGTGCTCGAAACCGGAATCGAACCGGTACGGGAATCACTTCCCACGGGATTTTAAGTCCCGGGCGTCTGCCAGTTCCGCCACTCGAGCTCACTTGCTTATAATACCACGAAATTTTCTATTTGTCAATATCTTTTTTAAATTATTTTATCAAAAAATTGGCAATGGCTATTGCATTTTCTTCTGCTGGCTTTAATCCGTCTTCATAATCCATACGCGCAACCATAACATACATATCTGAACTGTCTACTCCGGACTCTTTAAAAGCGGTGCTGTCCGCCAGTGATACTGCATAAACACCCTCTTTTATACCTGCTTCATCCGCCCACTCTGATGAGGGAACAAAAATATCCTCTGTATAGCTAATGCGGGTAATTTGCTCAAGCATATAACTATCTACAACAAATATTAACTCGTCACCGGAAGAAAAAAGTGCCATAAGCTTATTTAACAAAGCTGAGTGCATTTCACCGTTTTCTCTGTTTTCTTCAGTAAAATTAAGCTGATTGAAAGCTATGTCCACTTTACCGTTGTTATTTAAATCGCTGCTGTTTTCGGCGCATTTTGCGGCTATTTCCTCTGCATTTTCTGTTGTTACAACCGTTGTTGCAACAAAATTTATATTTGTATCATACTTTACTGTAGTACAAATCTGAACAATTGTAATTACTGCAAGTATTACTGCAACAATACCTACAATGATATGCCACTTATAATAATCCCATACATATCCAAACCACTCTTTTGTAAAAGCTTTTGGCTTTACAACTACTTCTGCCATTTCCTCACCTCAGATAAATTCTATTAAGATTATAATATTTTAATTTTCTTATGTCAAGTTTTGTAAAGTTTATTTACAATTTATTGACTTATTGGAAAAAAAGTAGTATTATAATACCCAGTGAGTTCGAAACCTTCCTCACTTAAAACAAAACTAAAGGAGAATTTAATATGAACAAAGCAAGGTATCTTACAAACGCCGCTATTATTGCGGCTGTGTACATTGTGCTAACTCTTATAACAAACGCTTTAGGGTTGGCAAACGGCGCTATTCAGGTGCGAATTTCGGAGGCTATGTGCGTACTTCCGATGTTTACACCGGCAGCTATTCCGGGGTTATTTATCGGGTGTATGCTGTCAAACATCTTTACAGGCTGTGTAATCTGGGATGTAATTTTTGGAAGTTTGGCAACACTAATCGGCGCCGTATTTACTTACAATCTGAGAAAGTACAAAAGACTGGCTTTACTTCCTCCCATAATTGCAAACACCGCAATTATTCCTTTTGTACTGAAATTTGCCTACGGATTTCCCGATGGACTTTGGTACTTTATAGTTACCGTGGGCATAGGAGAAATCATCTCCTGTGGCATTTTAGGTACACTTCTCTACGGATACTTAAAAAAATACAGAAAATATATTAAATGGTAAAAAAAGAGCTGTAGCAGTTGCTACAGCTCTTTATTATTAAAACTTAATCTTATCTCTCTTATGATAATGTGTGTGCAATAACTCGTGTGCTTTGTGACCACAGGGTTCACCAAGGTATTCATCATATAAAGCCTTAACATAGGGGTTTTCGTGTGATTTTCTGAGTGTAAGGCTTACATCCTCATCATAAAGTGCCTTGGCACGGGTAGCTTTAACATCTATCTCTGCCTGTGTTTTTGAGCAAACAATAGGCTGACCGCCACCTGTTACACAACCGCCGGGGCAACCCATAATTTCGATGAAGTGGTAGTTCTTTTCGCCGCTTCTTACTTTTTCAAGCAATGCTCTTGCATTACCTAACCCGTGAGCTACTGC
>JAGBXV010000107.1 GCA_017629115.1 Clostridia bacterium
AGCAATATTGCCCGAATGACTTATGCTGAACTCAACACGCACATTTTCAACATAAGGCTTTCCGCTTTTACCTGTACGAAAGCGAAGCTCTTTTGCATCTATATTAAATTCATTGGCTATTGCATTTCTCATAAGTTCGCTTGCTGCGATGGATAATCTCTTTGCAGGGCGTTTTCTTAATCTGTCGGCCTTGGCTTTTCTGTTTTCATCACTTTTATAATAAAGTGCCTGAAATTCAACCTCCGACATTTTAGAAATGTCGCAATAATACAATTTTAACACAAACTATCACTCCTAATTTGATTTTACCATATTAATTTTTTTTGTCAACATATTTTTATCTTGTAAAAGTTGCCCTTTCGTGATAAGATTAATTAAAGGTGATTTTATGAGCAAATTCAATTTAACTATTCCCACGCTTCTTGGCACAGAGCAGGTTGTTGCCTTTGAGGTTAAGGAGTTGGGCTACGACATTACAAAAGTTGATAACGGTAGTGTTTCATTTGTCGGCGACGAGGAAGCAATCGCAGTTTTAAATGTAAATCTTCGTGCAGCCGAGCGTGTTATGATTAAGCTTGCATCATTCAAGGCTACTACCTTTGACGCACTTTTTGAGGGCACAAGAGGCATTCATTGGGAAGAACTTCTGCCACAAGATGCCCAGTTTCCAGTAACAGGTTACGCTCTAAAAAGCACACTTCACAGTGTACCCGACTGCCAGTCCATTGTAAAGAGGGCAATCGTTGAAAGATTAAGCCAAAAATACGGAATAACAGGGCGCTTAGAAGAATCAGGCGGACTTTATCCCGTGAGATTTGCCATTATGAAGGATGTGGCGACAATTTATCTTGACACTTCAGGTCCAAGCCTTTATAAGCGTGGTTACCGAGTGGAAAGCGTTATTGCTCCAATGCGCGAAACTTTGGCATTTTCGATGATTTCTCTAAGCTTTTGGAAAGGCGACAGATATTTTTGTGACCCCTTCTGCGGAAGCGGTACTATACCCATTGAAGCAGCTATGTTTACCACAAATCGAGCTCCAGGATTAAAGCGCAGATTCGTAGCTGAAACCTGGCGGAACTTAATGCCAAAGGAATTGTGGAAAGACATCCGCACAGAGGCAAGGGAAAACGAAATCCACGATCGTGAAACGCAGATTTTCGCATCAGACATTGACCCCGAGGCTATAAAAATCGCCAAGCAAAACGCCATAAATGCAGGAGTTGCAGACAAAATTCACTTTGAGCTTAAAGATGTTGCCGACATTACACCTTGGCGTGACAAGGGTGTAATATGTTGCAATCCCCCTTACGGCGAGCGTTTGATGGACAAAAATTCCTGTCAAGCATTGTATCGCACTATGGGCAGGAAATTTGCACAATTCCCTGATGCTAAAAAGCTCATCCTTACCTCCCACGAGGAGTTTGAAAAATATTACGGCAAGGAAGCAGACAAACGCAGAAAGCTCTACAACGGTATGCTCAAATGCTATGCATATCATTACTTTTAAGGAGAATTGACTATGAAAGTTATATTGGTAAACGGAAGCCCCCACGAAAAAAGCACAACCTACAGGGCACTCTCCGAGGTGGCAAACACTTTGAATGAAAACGGAATAGAAACAGAAATTTTCTGGCTTGGAGTAACGCCCATTTCAGGTTGTCTTGGTTGTGGCGGTTGCGCAAAAACAGGAAAATGCGTGATTGATGATATTGTAAACGAATTTTTGGAAAAGGCAAAAGACGCCGACGGCTTTATCTTCGGAACACCTGTTCACTACGCAGCAGCATCAGGCGCGCTCACATCGTTTATGGACAGAGTTTTTTACGGAAAAGCGAGCGTGTTTATGGGAAAACCCGCAGCAACAGTTGCTTGTTGCAGACGAGGCGGAGCATCAGCAGCCTTTGACCAGATAAACAAATACTACCCTATTTCAGGTATGCCTATGGTCCCCTCGCAGTACTGGAACAGCGTTCACGGTATAGGAGCAGAACAAGCAGAGCTTGACGAAGAAGGTATGCAAACAATGAGAACCTTAGCTCGCAATATGGCGTGGATGTTAAAATGTATTGACATAGGAAAGCAAAACGGAATAACCGTTCCCGAAAGAGAAGAGGTATCCAAGAGAACAAACTTCATAAGATAAAAAAACGAGCCATATGGCTCGTTTTTTTATCTTAGTATAAATCGCTATTGTAATGTGCACGCTCACCGCCGATAAACTTAGCTCTGCTTCTGGCACAAGTTAAGTGTGCTCCGCCTATTGACTTTACCGAAAGTCTCAACGGAACAACCACAGGGCGTACATGCATACCGATTAGTGTATCACCAATATCCATTCCTGCATCAGCCACAATTGTTTCTACCGCTATTGGGTCTTTCATTGCTTTATACGCCGCAGTTGAAAATGAACCGCCCGCTTTAGGCTGGGGAACAACATTACAAGCATAGGCATTGGGTACAGCCGCACGCTCAATTATAATTGCGCGGTTTAAATGCTCACAGCACTGAGCTGCAATGTATATGCCTTTTTCACCAAAAACCTCTGAAAGTGTTCCGTAAATCACTTCGCCCAGCTCTGCCACAGAAGATGTCCCGATGCACTCACCCATAACCTCACTCGTTGAGCAGCCTATTGCAATAATATTACCTGATTTTAATTTTGCTTTCTCTATAAGCTCTGTCGCTGCCAGCATCAGCGATTTTTTTATATCATTATACATAAGTATACCACTCCCTTTTACCTATTTATATTCTAACACACAGATGTATATATTTCAAGGCTAATTACAAAATAAATATTTAAAATATTCATTGCAAATTAAAAGCAACAGGTGTATAATAAGTTTGGTTATGATGTTGGAATATGTTTTTTAAGAAAGGAATATTGTGCTATGGATTACAAAAAAGAAGCTCTTATTTTTCACGAAAAATGGCAGGGTAAAATTGAGATAAATTGCCGTTGTCCCGTTGAAACAAAAGACGATTTGTCAATTGCCTACACACCCGGCGTTGCTGAGCCTTGCCTTGAAATCAGCGAAAATGTTGACCTTAGCTACAAATACACTCGTCGCGGCAATCTTGTTGCTGTAGTTACCGACGGCACTGCCGTTTTGGGACTTGGTGATATTGGTCCTGAAGCAGGTATGCCTGTTATGGAGGGCAAGTGCGTACTCTTTAAGGCGTTTGGCGGAGTTGACGCCTTTCCTCTGTGCGTTCGCTCCAAGGATGTAGATGAAATTGTCAAAACAATCTCTTTGCTTGCCGGTTCATTCGGCGGTATTAATTTAGAGGACATTGCCGCTCCCCGTTGTTTTGAAATTGAGCGCAAATTAAAAGAGGTTTGTGATATTCCTATTTTCCACGACGACCAGCACGGTACTGCAGTTGTTTCAGCTGCCGCTATGATAGGCGCATGCCGTCTTACAAAGAAAAGTATCAGCGACTTAAAAGCCGTAGTGTCTGGTGCAGGTGCTGCCGCTATTGCAGTTACACGGCTTTTGATGGCATTGGGTCTTAAGGATGTTATTCTCTGCGACCGAAAAGGTGCAATCTACGAGGGGCGTGACGGACTTAATCCCGAAAAAGAGGCTATGGCAAAAATCACAAACAGAAATAAAATAAGCGGAACATTAGCTGATGTTATGGTTGGTGCAGATGTTGTCTTTGGACTTTCAGGTCCTGGCGTTATTTCTCAGGATATGATACGCTCTATGAATCGTGACCCTATGGTATTTGTTATGTCAAATCCCACGCCTGAGATTTTCCCTGAAGATGCAATTGCAGCAGGTGCCGCAGTTGTCGGCACAGGTCGCTCAGACTACCCAAACCAGATTAACAATCTGCTTGCATTCCCCGGTATTTTCCGTGGAGCTTTGGATGTTCGCGCATCGGATATAAATGACGAAATGAAGGTTGCTGCAGCTTACGCCATTGCAAACCTTATAGATGAAAAGGATTTAACACCCGATAGAATTATTATCGAGCCGACTGACCCGTCAGTAGCTCCCGCCGTAGCTAAGGCAGTTGCGGAAGCTGCTAAAAAATCAGGCGTTGCAAGAATTTAATAAAATAAAAATGGTTGTCGCCAAAAGCGACAACCATTTTTATTTTAAGTTCAACGTTCCTGCATTTGCACCTTTTAAGTATTCATTTATAAATCCGTCTAAGTCACCGTCCATAACAGCGCCGATGTTACCCATTTCAAAGTTTGTTCTGTGGTCTTTTACCATATTATATGGGTGGAAAACATAAGAACGAATCTGGCTGCCCCATGCAATGTCTTTCATATCGCCCTTTAAGTCCTCAATTTTTTCCTTCTGCTCACGCTCTGCCATTTCAACAAGCTTTGCCTTTAACATCTTCATGGCGTTTTCACGGTTCTGATGCTGTGAACGCTCTGTCTGACACGATACAACAACACCTGTAGGAATGTGCGTCATACGGATTGCAGAGTCGGTTTTGTTGATGTGCTGACCACCTGCGCCGCTGGCACGGAATGTATCAACCTTTAAATCCTCGGGGCGAATATTGATTTCAATATCGTCATCAATTTCAGGCATAACATCAACCGATGCAAAAGATGTGTGTCGTCTGCCTGACGCATCAAAAGGAGATATGCGAACCAAACGGTGAACGCCTTTCTCACACTTTGCATAGCCGTAGGCATTCTCGCCTGTCAGCTGTATTGTAACGCTTTTTACACCTGCTTCATCACCTGCCAAATAGTCAAGTGTGGAAACAGTAAATCCTCGGCGTTCTCCCCAACGCTGATACATTCTAAGAAGCATGGAAGCCCAGTCCTGAGCCTCTGTGCCGCCTGCACCGGGGTGAATTGCAATGATTGCGTTGTTTTTATCATATTTGCCCGAAAGCAATGTTTCTAATCTCATTGTTTCAAGCTCGGATATCAGCGTGTTATAGCCGTCACCTATTTCAGGAATCAGACTTTCGTCCTCCTCCATTTCGGCAAGCTCAACGAGCGTGCTTAAGTCCTCCCAATCGCCGTGGAGCTTGTTAAAGCGCGCCACCTTACCCTTTAATTGCTTGATTTCCTGAAGAACCTTCTGGGATTTTTCCATATCATTCCAAAAGTCTTCCTGAGCTGATAAATCCTCAAGCTCTTTTATTTTTTGCTCCGTCTTTTCGATTTCTAAGGAGTCTTTCAATTCTTTAATTGCGTCCGCCTGCGCCGCTATATCCAAGCGATACTGGTCAAGCTCTACTATCATTTAATTCAGTCCTTTATAAAAGTTTTGATTACTCGTTTGCACCGCAGCACTTTTTGTACTTTTTGCCGCTACCGCAGGGACAGGGGTCGTTTCTGCCAACTTTGTCATCCTTTTTTGCCTGCTTCGGAGCAACTGTGCCGTCGGCGGCAGGTTTAATAGGATTTGCCACCTGAACACGCTCAACAGGTGCTGAAACCTTAGCGTGGAAAATAAGCTTCAGAGTTGATTCACGAATTGAAGAAATCATTTCTTCAAACATATCAAATCCTTCAAACTTGTACATCATAACAGGGTCCTGCTGACCGTACGCACGAAGACCAATACCGTGTTTTAACTGGTCCATTGCGTCAATGTGGTCAATCCACTTGGAGTCAACTGAGCGGAGAAGTGCCACACGCTCAATTTCACGCATAATTTCACTGCCAACTTCCGCTTCTTTTGCAGCGTAGTTTTCCTTTGCTGTATCTATAAGAGCGCTGATAAGTCCCTCTCTGGACATATCAAAGAGTCCTTCCAGTGTAAAGCTTACCTGGTCAGGCTCTAAGTATACACTTTCTAAATGCTCCATAAGACCAACCATATTCCAGTTTTCGGGAGAGTTTTCGTCCGCAGCAAAAAGCATTACTGTTTCCTGTGTAAAATCTTCTATCATCTTCATGATGCTGTCTTTTACGCTGTCACCGTTTAGAACCTTTTGACGCTGTGAATAGATGATTTCTCTCTGCTGGTTCATAACATCGTCATACTGGAGTACATGCTTTCTTATATTAAAGTTTCTGCCTTCTACCCTTCTTTGTGAGGTTTCAATGGCATTTGTAAGCATCTTGTTTTCTATTGCCTGGTCTTCCTCAAGACCGAGTGTTTCCACTACGCCTCTGATTCTGTCAGAGCCGAAAAGGCGCATCAAGTCATCTTCCAATGAGATGTAGAACTTTGACACACCGGGGTCACCCTGACGACCCGCACGACCTCTTAACTGGTTATCTATTCGTCTTGACTCGTGACGCTCTGTACCGATGATAAAAAGACCACCAGCTTCGCGTACCTTTTCTGCCTCGGGGCGGATTTCTTCTTTATACTTAGCAAGAAGTTCTGCAAAGGTCTTTCTTGCTTCTAAAATTTCTTCATTGTCTGTTTCACCATAGCCTGTTGCTTCCGCAATTAATTCGTCAGAATATTCACGCTTTTTCATTTCGTGCTTTGCCATGAATTCCGCATTACCGCCAAGCATAATATCCGTACCGCGACCTGCCATATTTGTGGCAATTGTAACAGCACCGGGCTTACCAGCCTGAGCGATGATTTCTGCTTCTTTTTCGTGGAACTTGGCGTTTAACACTTCGTGCTTTATGCCGTTACGCTTAAGCATTGCAGACAAGGCTTCTGACTTTTCAATTGTAACTGTACCAACAAGTACCGGCTGACCTTTCTGATTACATTCCTTTACCTGTTCAACAACTGCATCAAACTTTCCCTTTTCGTTTTTGTAAACGGCATCTGCCATATCCTTACGGGCAAGCTCTTTGTTTGTGGGTACAACCACAACATCAAGCTTGTAAATTTCCTGAAATTCTGACTCCTCCGTCTGAGCTGTACCGGTCATACCGGAAAGCTTTTTATAGAGTCTGAAGTAGTTCTGGAATGTGATAGTAGCTAAGGTTTTGCTTTCGCGTTCAACCTTAACATTTTCTTTCGCTTCAATAGCCTGATGAAGTCCGTCGCTGTAACGACGGCCAAACATAAGTCGTCCTGTAAATTCATCAACAATGATAACCTGGTCGTCTTTTACAACATAATCGCGGTCGCGCGCCATTGTGCCGTATGCCTTTAACGCCTGATTGATATGATGTGAAAGTGTCATATTTTCAGGGTCTGATAAGTTCTCAACACCAAAGGCTTTTTCTGCCTTTTCAATACCCGATTTTAACAGGGTTGCTGTTTTTGCTTTTTCGTCTATCAAGTAATCAGCATCAAGGTCATCGTAGGATTCCTTGGTATCACTTTCGGTAACCTTGTAAGCTCGAAGTGTACGGGCAAATCTGTCTGCCAACTGATAAAGGTCTGTAGACTTGTCGCCTGCACCGGAAATAATCAAAGGAGTACGCGCCTCATCAATTAAAATCGAGTCAACTTCATCCACAATTGCAAAGTTCTGACCACGCTGTACCATCTGGTCTTTGTAAATAACCATATTGTCACGCAGATAGTCAAAGCCAAACTCGTTGTTTGTTCCGTAAGTGATGTCTGCATTATACGCTTCTTTTCTGTCTTTGTTTTCCACCTCATGGATAATAAGACCAACAGTAAGACCTAAATATTTAAATACCTTGCCCATCCACTCACTGTCACGCTTTGCAAGGTAGTCGTTGACTGTTACTATATGAACACCGTCGCCTGTAAGCGCATTTAAATAGGCAGGAAGTGTTGAAACCAATGTTTTACCTTCACCGGTTTTCATTTCGGATATTCTGCCCTGATGAAGAACAATACCGCCCAATATCTGCACATAGAAATGACGCATACCTAAAACTCTGCTTGACGCTTCACGCACAGTTGCAAAAGCCTCAGGAAGAATGTCGTCTAATGTTTCGCCGCTTGATAGGCGTTCTTTAAACTCTGCTGTTTTTGCTTTAAGCTCTTTTTCTGACAGAGCCTTATACTCATCCTCTAAAGCCATAACCTTGTCGGCAATGGGACGAATACGCTTAAGCTCCCTGTCGCTATATGAGCCTATAATTTTTTCCAGTAATTTTTTCAATTTATTTCACCTCAAAAGCTATTTTCATTCAAAATATACCGATTTTAAGTATATCACAAAATATATCTTATGTCAAAGAATAATGAAAAGTTAACCGTTTATTTATATTTTGTACAAATTACAGATATAATTACAAGAAATACCTGCAATATTTTTAAAAAAAGTGTTGACAAGGCAAACTTTTGCTGATATAATAACTACTTGCAAGCCCAAATATGCGGAGAGGTATCGAAGTGGTCATAACGAGGCGGTCTTGAAAACCGTTTGTCCGAGAGGGCGCGTGGGTTCGAATCCCACCCTCTCCGCCAAAAGAAGCGGCAAGCAGAAAGCTTGCCGCTTTTTTCTTTATTTTAATATCGAAACGATTTAATTTCGTCATTCTTGGAGAAGTACTCAAGTAGGCCGAAGAGGCGCCCCTGCTAAGGGTGTAGGTCGGGAAACCGGCGCGAGAGTTCGAATCTCTCCTTCTCCGCCAAAAACGAGAATACTCACTTTGTGGGTGTTCTCATTTTTTTGTGCAAATACAAATGACAACTTCTATCTGCTCAAACAACAGCTGCATTTTAATTGTCAAAAACTGTTGTTTTTTGTAAATTGTTGGTGTATAATAGAGTTACAACAAAAAAAGGAGATGTTTTTTATGGTTTGTCCAAAATGTGGTAAAACTTTTAACACAAGTGTAGAATTTTGCGATATGTGCGGTCATCACTTTGCAGCAGGCAGCGTGCCTCCCGCATATACTCCGCCCTATCCTCCAACATATTCTGCACCCCGTCCGTCACACGGAATGTTCGGCAATATGGGTAACAAAATCAAAGCTCTTGCTAAGGTTGTAGCCTGGATTGGAATTATTTTCTCGTGCTTAGGCGGTTTATCGTTAATTATACAGGGAATGGATTATGAGATAAGCGGTTTAATTTTGGGAGGATTTCTCATAGCCGGCATCGGTTCCCTTTTGTCCTGGATTTCTTCCTTTGCGCTTTACGGGTTCGGACAGATTGTTGATAACACCGATAAATTGGTTAACATTGCAGAAGAAATAAAGAACAAAAAATAATTTAAAACAACAATGGGGCTATATGGCCCCATTGTTGTTTTAAGAGATACAGATAGACTTATGAAAATACTTAAACTTTTAAAAAACGATATAATTTTATGTGTAGCAGCACTGCTTGCTGTTGTGTCAGCTTTTATTGTGCCGCCCGATAAAGAGTACATCTCCTACATCAATCTGCCTGTTTTAGTTTTGCTGTTGTGCCTTATGCTGGTGGTGGCAGGGTTTAAATCTGCAGGCGCTTTTGATGTGCTGAAATCCGCTTTGTCACGACGCATAAAATCAGAAAAAACAATGATTTTTGCCCTTTGTATGATTTGCTTTTTTTCATCGGCACTAATCACAAACGATGTGGCACTGATTACATTTGTACCCTTTTCTATGGCAATGCTCAAAAACCAAAAAAGCAGCTCCCTGATTTTTTGCGTGGTTATGGAAACAATTGCCGCCAACTTGGGAAGTTTAATCACCCCAATAGGAAATCCTCAGAATCTTTATCTTTATACTTACTACGGGATTTCAATTGGAGATTTTTTCAAAATCACTCTGCCGTTGAGCGGGGTGTGCCTTGGGATGATTTGTGTATGCACTCTTTCCCGCAAAAGCCACACGCTTAATATTGAACAAAAAAGCGAAAGGGTTGTTACAGACAAAAAATACCTGGTAATTTTCTCTGCGCTGTTTTTACTGTGCATTTTGTCCGTGCTTAAAATTGTTTCATGTTACATAACACTTGCGGTGGTGTTTGTGTGCGTTTTGTTTATAGACAAAAAGCTTTTGAAAGAAGCAGACTTCGTACTGCTTATCACTTTTGTGTTTTTCTTTATATTTGCAGGAAATATCGCTCGAATTCCTGCAATATACGATTTTATAAAAACTGCCCTTTTGGGACGCGAAGTTTTAGTTTCGGCACTTATTTCACAGGTAGTAAGCAATGTTCCTGCGGCGGCTATGCTTGCATCATTTGCCGATGATGCGCAAGGACTTATTCTTGGTACTAACATTGGCGGTTTAGGAACTGTTATTGCCTCTATGGCAAGCCTTATTTCCTACAGATTTATAGCCCGAGAAAAAGAAATCAGCAAGGGAAAATATATGCTTTCCTTTACTGTTTACAATGTGGCGATGCTGATTATTTTATTACTGATTTTTAAATAATGTGACATTTTTCGCACTTTTGCTTGAATTTTTTACAAAATTTGTATATACTACTTAATAATATGAGGTGTATTATGCAAAAGAAAACATTTAAGATTTTTTCCACAATAGTCTTTGCGGTGGCTATGATACTGCTTACAGTTATTGCAATACCGCTTATAACTTCATATAACAATCCCGATAAGTTTAAAGCTTATATCGACAGCTTTGGTACATGGGGCTTCCCCATTATGCTCCTGATACAAATTGCACAAATTGTAGTAGCACTCATTCCTGGTGAAATCATCGAGGTTGTAGCAGGAACAATTTACGGTTGGTTCTGGGGAACGCTGTTCTGCTGTTTGGGTATATTGATAGGTCAATTCCTTATATTTAAGACCGTTAAGTTTTTAGGCAGAGATTTTGTAAATAATGTTGCGGGAAGCAAGGTTATGAACAAGTTTAAATTCCTGCAGGACGAGAAGAAATTAAAATCTGTAATCTTCTTTTTGTTCTTTATTCCCGGAACGCCCAAAGACCTGATTACCTATGTAGTTCCGCTTACAAAAGTTCCTATGCGCGACTTTTTGCTAATCACGCTTATTGCCAGAATACCGTCGGTAATTTCTTCTACCTACGCAGGCAACGCAATTGCCAACCGGGAATATATGCTGTTGGTAATAGTGTATTCCGCTATATTGGTTTTTTCCGTTTGCGGCGCACTTATATATCACTTTTGGGATAAAAAACGAACAGCTAAAGAAAATAATGAACAATAAAAAAAGAAACTGTCGCTTTTGCGACAGCTTCTTTTTTATTCTGTTGTATAGTTATCAAAATAACCTTGTATAAATACGATAGGTGTTCCCTTGTCGCCTGAGCCTGATGTCAGGTCGCAAAGTGAACCGATAAGGTCTGTGAGCTGTCTGGGTGTTGTACCCTCTGACGCCATATTACCTACTAAGTTATCGTCTTTTTCCACGATTTTTTGCTTAATTGCTTCTTTTAATTCGTCACCTGAAAGGTCTGCAAAATCATTGTCAGCAAGGTACTTTAACTTAAGCTCGTTAGGTGTACCCTCAAGTCCCTTGGTATAAGCAGGTGATACAACAGGGTCAGCAAGCTCCCATATTTTACCTACGGGGTCTTTAAATGCGCCGTCGCCGTAAACCATAACCTCAATATTTTTGCCTGTAGCTTCAAAAAGCTTTTTCTGAATTGCATCAACAATAGGCTGACAATCGCGGGGGAAAAGCTTTACTGTATCCTCTGTAGCCTTGTTTGAACCCAAAAGACCGTAAGACTCATTGTAACCGCTACCGTCAACAGGAGCGTTCATAATATCGTCAAGACCTAAAACCACTTCAGCACCTGCAGCCTTTAAAATTCTCTTTGTGCGCTTTCTTGTGTGAATATCACAGCAAAGAACATTCTTTGTGTAGTTTAAGATTGCCTTGGGGTTGTTTGCAAATATTACTTCAACCTCAGCGCCGCAGTCACGGATAAGTTCTTCATAATATTCAACATAGTCCATACCTGTGAAGGGATGCTTTACATAACCGAAAAGCTCACGGTATTTTTCCAAAGTCAAAACATCTGTATAGGGGTCAACGCCCTTTTCGTCAACTGCATCTAAGCTGATTAAGTGGTTACCAACCTCATCAGAGGGGTATGAAAGCATAAGCACAATTTTCTTTGCGCCTTTTGCTATACCGCGCAAGCAGATAGCAAAGCGGTTACGAGAAAGAATAGGGAATATAACGCCTACTGTTTCGCCGCCGAATTTCGCCTCAATGTCTTTAGCTATATTATCAACAGAAGCATAATTGCCCTGCGCGCGACCTACGATTGCTTCTGTCATTGCAACGATGTCACGGTCATGGAAAGTGATGTTATCGTCCTTTGCGGCTTCTAAAACTGAAGTCGTAACTATTTCAACGATGTCATCGCCCGCCTTGATAATAGGGGCTCTTACACCTCTTGAAACTGTACCAATCATTCTGCTCATATAGAACAACTCCTTTGGATTAAAATCATTTGACGATTTATTTTATCATAAAGAACATTATTTTTCAATATTTTTTTGAAATATTTTTACTCATCAGATAGCTTTTCTTTTATAATCTTGAAAAAATCCGCATCAATATCTTTAATATTATAATCAAATATTATTCCTCTTATACGCTCCTCTGTTGCTTCTACCTGTTGCAAAAACGCCCTTGCCGACATTCTGTACGCACCGCCGCCAAACACTATAAGCTGCTCTAGAGAATCCGATGTGGCAACAGTAACTTTGTAATTTTTAGAAAGCTCTCTTGCGGTTTTTTCAATGTAGGCGTCTGCCGTTTGGGCTTCTTTTGTATAAACAACACTCAGATTCCCTACACGCTCAATCTCGCCAACATTGCCTTTTACCTTATAAGCGTCAAATACAATTATTACCTCAACATCACAAAAAGCACGATACTGCTTCATTCGCTCAATCAAAGCAACCCTTGCACTTTCTAAGTTTTCTCCTGCCAGAGCCTTCAGGTCATCCCATGCAAAAATTATATTATAACCGTCAATAAGCAAATATTCCTTGTCATAAGCGCGTGATTTTTTTCCACGGTAACGCTCAGGGATTTCTTCTTTTTTTCGCATCACTTTTTGAGGGATTTTAGTTTCGACCTTGCCGTAAGTTTTTTCGAAAATTCTCAAAAGCTCAGCATCGGTAGATGCAACAGATAATTGCTTTGCAACGCCCACTTCCTGTATCTGCTTTTTTGGCTTAATTGCAGAATCCAGATGCTTATAATCATCAACCTCATACCAAGGTACCAAAAATCCTGCTCCGTGGTCACAAAATACAGAATCTGCTGTATTTTCAATATCGCTATCTGCATTATATCCTATTTCTTCTATTACTTTTTGAGCATTTTGGCACACGCCGTAGCCGTTAAATTTAACACTCAGCTTGCCTAAACCATGGGTGTAGCTTATAATTTCTCTGTGATAGTTTCTGATTGCATTTGCCGAAACTGTACCTGTCACTTTTGTAAACTCTCCCCTTGTCTGAGGAAGAGAGATAGTCGCTCCCATCTGGTCAAGGTCTGTCATGGCTCTGCCTACATTTTCCTTGGGAACTTCCAGCGAAAACTCATAATAAGGCTCAAGCAACACACTTTCTGCTTTTCTTAAAGCCTGTCGCACCGCACGGTAAGTCGCCTGACGGAAATCACCGCCCTCGGTGTGTTTGTTATGAGCTTTGCCTGTCTTTAGGGTTATCTTTATATCTGTGATGTCAGAACCCGTCAGAACGCCCGCATGGTTTTTTTCCATAAGATGAGTGAGTATCATCCTCTGCCAGTTTTTGTCCAGAATATCCTCACTGCAATCAGTAGTAAAGTGCATTCCTGATCCCTGAGGAAGAGGTTCTAACAACAAATGAACCTCCGCATAATGCCTGAGTGGTTCGTAATGCCCCACGCCGTAAGAATTTGATTTTATGGTTTCTTTGTACACTATCCTGCCTTCGCAAAATTCAACATCCATTTCAAAACGACTCTTTATCCTGTGTTTTAATACCTCAAGCTGAATTTCACCCATTAGCTTTATCTGTATTTCTGCAAGCTGTTCGTTCCAAGTTACATTGAGCTGAGTTTCCTCCTGCTCAAGTTCACGAAGCTTTGCCACAGCAACTGCCGCATCTACACCCTGAGGCAACACAACACGATAAGTAAAAATAGGCTGCGCCGTAAGGTGCGCGGCATTTTCCTCTATGCCTATGCCCTGACCGGCAAAAGTTTTCGAAAGTCCTGTCACAGCACACACGGTGCCTGCAGATACATAATCAGCACCTTTATATTTTTCACCTGAATATATTCTTATTTCGTTTACTTTTTCACCGTCTATCAGATCTTTCACCTTTAAGCCTGCCCCTGTGATTTTCATAAAAGTCAATCGCTGTCCACGCTCGTCTGTTGCTATTTTAAACACCTTAGCACCAAACTCCGACGGAGGCTGTTTTTGTACACTTAACACATCAAGCGCCTTTAGAAAACTTTCCACGCCCTCCATTTTAAGAGCAGAACCTGAGAAACATGGGTATATTTTGCGCGCCCGTATCGTCTCTCCCACAGCCATTTTGTCAATCTCTCCACTCTCCAGATAGGTGTGCATTATTTCTTCGTCGCAAACAGCAATATTTTCGCACAGTGATTCCTGCTCATAATCGCAAAAATCCACTATACCGTCGGAAAGCTCTGCTTTTAACTCCTGTATCACACGGTTTTTGTCCGCATTCTGTAAATCCAATTTATTCAAAAATATAAATGTGGGAATACGGTGTGAAGAGAGCATTTCCCACAAGGTTTTCGTATGGCTCTGCACGCCGTCGGTGGCGCTGATAACCAAAATTGCATAATCCAAAACGGACAGAGTTCTTTCCGCCTCTGCCGCAAAATCAGTGTGCCCCGGAGTGTCTAAAAGAGTGATTTCCGTATCGTTTACCGTAAGAGTTGCCTGCTTTGAAAACACAGTAATGCCTCGCGCACGCTCTACCTCATCAGTATCTAAAAAAGTGTCACGGGAGTCCACTCTGCCTAACTTTCTGATTTCGCCTGATGTAAACAAAAGCCCCTCGGAAAGAGTTGTTTTTCCTGCATCAACATGGGCTAAAATTCCTACAACTATTTTTTTCAAAGCACTCACCTCCTAATAATGTTTATAGGCTGAATGGATTTAGCGCAGACTGTCTGCCTTAAGAATAGGTTGTCGCAATAGCGACAACCCACTAATGTTTATTCTTCATTTTTTAAGTGTTCCTTTACAATATACACAGGTCTGTTTTTAACCTGAATATACATCTTTGCAAGGTATTCGCCCAACACACCCAAGCAGAAAAGCTGAAGTCCGCCGAGCAACAACACCAACACCACAATGGTGGCATAGCCGGGCACATCAATGCCGTAAAGTGTTTTTTGTATAACTACCACTACAAGGTATATTATCGACGCCAATGAGGATATAAATCCCACATAAGTAGCAAAGCGCAAAGGTTTTGTGGAAAACGAAACCATTCCCTCCAAAGCATACTTTATGAGCTTTTTTACGCTCCACTTTGAGCGCCCTGTTTTTCTCTCTCTCGCTTCATAAGGCATATATTCCGTGTTAAAACCCACCCAGTTAAATATGCCCTTGGAAAATCTGTGGTATTCCGTCATAGAAAGCACAGCCTCCACCATACATCTTCGCATTATACGAAAATCCGACGCACCGTTTACAAATTTAACATCAGAAATCTTGTTAATCAGTTTATAAAAGCAGGATTTCACAGCGGACATTAAGCGGCCTTCACGACGCTTTTTCTGATACGCTGTTACACAGTCAATATCCTGATTGTTGTCCAAAATTTCTATCATTTTTACAACTTCTTCGGGGTGCTGCTGCAAATCTGCGTCAATAACGCAAACCAGCTCGCCCTTTGATTCTTTGAGCCCTGCGTACATAGCAGCTTCCTTACCGAAATTGCGTGAAAAGCTGATAACCTGAATATTCTCATTGTTATTGTGCAGTTTTTTCAGTTCTTGGGCGGTTTTATCCATACTTCCGTCGTTTACAAAAACAATCTCGTAATCAATATTTTCTTTAAAAGTGTTTTTCACTTCCTGAAAAAGCCTTTCAACATTGCCCTCCTCATTATAGCAGGGCACAACCAGCGAAAGTTTCATTGTTTTACCGCCTTTCTCAATTTGCCGAATTCAACTTATCTTTTTATATGTTATTATATATAATTTTATACTACTTTTCCAAAAAGGTCAATTGATGAAATTAATGTTTTCTGCTAAATATGTTAATGTTTTTTGCTCTATGAAGAAAATTTAAAAAATTTCTTGATTTTAGGGATATTTTGTGCTAAAATGATAGTAATTAAAATTTAAAGGCAATGACCAAAAACAAGTAGGTCTGTCCGAGTGCTTCAAGAGAGTTGTCGGTTGGTGTGAGACAACGGCTAAGACAGTCTGAATACATTTTGTGAGCTGCGCACCGAAATAACAGTAGGCTGCGACGGGTGTTCCCGTTATAGAACTAAGGTATGTCAGTACCTGATAAGGCTTCTGCTGTGAGGCAGAGGTAAACCGAGGTGGTACCACGAGACTGTTCTCGTCCTCTGGAATCTTTTCAGGAGGGCGGGTTTTTTTATTTTCCGCCCAAAATCAAAAATTGTGCACAGCACAAAAAAGAAAGGGTGGTTTTTATGTTATTAAAAATCGGTTTATTGGTCATCTTCTTTGCAGTAATGGTAGGTGTCGGTCTTTATTGCCGTAAAAGCTCAACGGATGTTAACGGTTTTGTACTTGGTGGACGCTCGGTAGGTCCCTGGCTTACTGCGTTTGCTTATGGCACATCTTACTTTTCAGCCGTTATTTTTGTAGGTTATGCAGGTCAGTTTGGCTGGTCCTTTGGTATTGCCTCCACATGGATAGGTATTGGCAACGCTCTTGTGGGCTCATTAATGGCTTGGGTTGTGTTAGGTCGCAGAACAAGACTTATGTCACAGCACTTAAATTCAGCTACAATGCCTGAGTTCTTTGGCAAAAGATTCAAAAGTTCAGCTTTAAAAATCGCCGCATCAATTATAGTGTTCATTTTCTTGATTCCCTACACAGCATCTTTGTACAACGGTTTATCAAGACTTTTTGAAATGGCGTTTCCTCAAGTCAGCTACTCAACCTGCGTAATCGTCATGGCGATTTTGACAGGTATTTATGTTATTGCAGGGGGCTACATGGCCACAGCAATCAACGACTTTATTCAGGGACTTATTATGCTTGGCGGTATAGTCGCTGTAATTGCGGCAGTACTCAATATGAACGGCGGCTTTATGGAATCCTTGAACGCTCTTGCCGCTGTGGAAGCCGAGGGTATGGCGCCCGGTGCATTTAATTCCTTCTTCGGACCGGACCCGCTTAATCTGATGTTTGTAGTTATACTTACATCGCTGGGTACTTGGGGACTTCCTCAGATGGTTCAGAAATTTTACGCTATAAAGAGTGAAAAAGACATCAAAAAAGGCACAATCATTTCCACAATTTTTGCATTGGTTGTAGCCGGCGGTTGCTACTTCTTAGGCGGTTTTGGAAGACTCTTTACCGACAAGCTTTCATTTACTGCGGACGGCAAAATTGTAGGCGGATTTGATGCTATCATCCCAACAATGCTTAACGGCCTTCCCGAAATCTTAATCGCAATCGTTATTGTTTTAGTGTTATCTGCTTCTATGTCAACCCTTTCATCCTTGGTTTTGGCATCAAGCTCAACACTTACACTTGACTTTTTAAAGGGACATGTTATAAAAAATATGTCCGAGAAAAAGCAGGTATTTATTATGAGAGTTTTAATTGTTGTGTTCATTGTGATTTCAGCGGTTATTGCTATAAATAAAGATAAACTTTCAGCCATCGCACAGATGATGGGTATTTCTTGGGGCGCTTTAGCCGGCGCATTTTTAGCTCCCTTCCTCTTTGGTCTGTACTGGAAAAAAACAACCAAAGCATCAGTTTGGGCAAGCTTTATATTCGGTGCAGGTATTATGATGCTTAACATGATAGCACGCACAAGTTTCCCTGCTATTATGCAGTCTCCCATCAACTGCGGTGTTATTGCAATGCTGGGCGGTTTAGTAATCGTTCCTGTGGTGAGCTGGATTACACCCAAACTTGATAAAAACAGCATTGAATCTATGTTTACCTGCTACAGCAAAAAAGTAACAGTAGACGCAAAAAAATCCTTAGGCGAATAAATATATCTACATACAAAGAGTACAGTCTAACTGTACTCTTGCACCATTTTTGAAAGGAAACAAAAAAATGCCAATTACAGACATTTTACAGAAAAACGCAGACTTTTATCCTAACGACACAGCTCTTGTGGAAATCAACCCCAAGCACGAGTCGCAGCTTAGAAAAACCTGGCAGGAATACTCTTTAATCGAGAGCAACTCCCGTGAGGTTTACAGAAAAGAAATCACCTGGAGCGAGTTTAACAAGCGAGCAAATCGCTTTGCAAACTTCCTGCTTTCACGCGGTGTAAAGAAAGGCGACAAGGTAGCAATACTTTTGATGAACTGTCTTGAGTGGTTGCCCATATATTTCGGCGCACTCAAAGCAGGTGCTTTGGCAGTACCCCTAAACTACCGCTATGCCGCTGACGAAATCAAATACTGCCTTGATTTGTCAGACTCCGACATCATTATTTTCGGTCCTGAGTTTACGGGCCGTATTGAGCAGATTCACTCACGCGTTAAGCATGTTAAGATGTGGCTTTATCTTGGTGAGGATTGCCCCACATTTGCAGAAAGCTACGATGAATTAACATCTTATTGCTCATCAAAGTCACCCATTATCAAGCTTACAGACGAAGATGATGCAGCAATCTATTTTTCATCAGGTACAACAGGCTTTCCCAAGGCTATTTTACACAATCACCAAAGCTTAATGCACGCCGCAATGACAGAACAAGCGCACCACCAACAGACAAAAGACGATGTATTCCTGTGCATTCCGCCCCTTTATCACACAGGCGCTAAAATGCACTGGTTCGGTTCATTCTTAGTTGGCGGAAAAGCAGTTCTTTTAAAAGGTATCAAACCCGAATGGATTTTAAAAGTTGCCAGTGAGGAAAAATGTTCAATCGTATGGTTACTCGTTCCGTGGGCACAGGATATTTTAGATGCTATTGACCGTGGCGAAATCGATCTTAGCGACTATGAACTTGCACAATGGAGATTAATGCACATTGGTGCTCAGCCCGTTCCCCCCAGCCTTATTAAGCGCTGGAAGGCAATCTTCCCCAACCACGCATACGATACAAACTACGGTTTATCTGAGTCCATTGGACCAGGTTGCGTGCATCTCGGTATGGAAAACGAACACAAGGTTGGCGCAATTGGCAAAGCAGGCTACGGCTGGCAGACAAAAATCGTTGATGAAAACCGAAACGAAGTGGCCCGTGGCGAAGTTGGCGAGCTGGCGGTCTTCGGCCCCGGCGTTATGACCTGCTACTATAAAGACGAAAAAGCAACAGCAGATGTCCTATCCGACGGTTGGCTCTTTACAGGAGATATGGCACAGGAAGACGAAGACGGATTTATCTTCTTAGTTGACCGTAAAAAGGATGTTATTATCTCAGGTGGCGAAAACTTATACCCAGTACAGATAGAGGACTTTTTAAGAAAGAACGACAAGATCTCCGATGTTGCGGTTATCGGACTTCCCGATGCGCGCCTCGGCGAAATTGCCACAGCTATCATTCAGGTAAAAGAGGGCATGGAATTAACAGAAGAAGAAGTTCAGGATTTCTGTCTTGATATGCCAAGATACAAGCGTCCTCACAAGATTATTTTTGCTGATGTTCCCAGAAACCCCACAGGCAAAATCGAAAAACCCAAACTTCGTAAGATGTACTGTGGCGAAAGTGTCGTGGCACAGCAAAACGAAATTAACTAATACTTGATTATCCCAAGCATTAGTGCCATAATATAGATATAAGATATTACATAGTAGGAAGGAAATCACCATGAAAAAATTATTACTGGGCAATGCCGCAGTAGCTCGTGGTGCTTATGAGGCAGGCGTAGGCGTTGTAGCGTCTTACCCCGGCACACCAAGTACCGAGATTACTGAGGAAATTGTAAAATTTGATGAAATTTTTGCTGAATGGTCGCCTAACGAAAAGGTGGCAGGCGAAGTTGCAATTGGTGCTTCAATCGCAGGTGCAAGAGCTATGAGCTGTATGAAGCATGTAGGTCTTAATGTTATGGCTGACCCTGTGTTTACAGTAAGCTACACAGGCGTAAATGGCGGTCTTGTTTTCTGTGTTGCAGACGACCCCGGTATGCACTCTTCCCAAAACGAACAGGATTCACGCCATTATGCAGCCGCTTCTAAAATTATGATGTTAGAGCCTGCAGATTCATCTGAATGTAAAGAGTTTACAAAATCAGCATTCTCCCTCTCTGAAGAATTTGACACACCTGTATTCATAAGACTCTCTACACGAGTTTCGCACTCACAGAGCATGGTGGAATTATGTGACCGTGAAGATGTTGAATTAAAACCTTATGAAAAAAACATAGGCAAATTCGTAATGATGCCTGCAAATGCAGTAAAGCGCCATGTTGTTGTTGAAGATAGAATAAAAGCTTTAACAGAGTTTGCAGAAACCTCAGAGCTTAACAAAATCGAAGAAAACTCATCAAAAATCGGCGTAGTTACAGCAGGTATTGCATATATGTATGCTAAAGAAGCTTTGGGAAACAAGGTTGACTACTTAAAGCTTGGTATGGTTTATCCCCTACCCGAAAAAAAACTCATTGACTTTGCTAAAAAATACGACAAGGTTTATGTAATAGAAGAACTTGACCCCATCATCGAAAACCATATGAAAGCCTTGGGTATTGATTGCATAGGCAAGGAAGTGTTCACCCTTTTAGGTGAGTACACACCTGCTATGATAAAAGAAGCAATCTTAAATGAGGCTGCTCCTGAGTTTGCAACAGTTGAAGAAGCAATCCCCGTGCGTCCTCCCGTTATGTGTGCAGGATGCCCCCACAGAGGTACATTCTATGTACTCAAAAAGTTGGGGCTTGTGGTTTCAGGCGACATCGGTTGCTACACATTGGGCGCAGTTGCCCCCTTGCAGTCAGTTGACACAACAATCTGTATGGGTGCTTCAGTCAGCGCTGCTCACGGTATGGCAAAGGCAAGAGGTGCCGAGTTTAACAAAAAGTTAGTTTCCGTTATCGGTGACTCAACCTTTATGCACTCAGGTATTACAGGTTTAGTTGATATAGTTTATAACAAGGGCAACAACACAGTTATTATCCTTGACAACTCAATCACAGGTATGACGGGGCATCAGGAAAACCCCACAACAGGCAAAACAATCCGCGGCGAAGTGACACGGCAGGTTGATTTAATTAAATTAGCCAATGCAGTAGGTATTGACCATGTTGTTGTGGCAGACCCCTGTGATGTAAAGAACTTTG
>JAGBXV010000108.1 GCA_017629115.1 Clostridia bacterium
CAAGTCACTTGTTGCTGAGGTGAGGGAAACAAACCCTGCAATCATAAGCAACAAAACCGTAAAAACTACAGTTGCATCTACCGATAAAACATACCTTCTCAAAATATCACCTTTATTATAGCATAAATAAAATAATAAATCAATTTATATTCTTTGTAAATTGATAAAAAAATAAACTCTGTGCACACAGAGTTTATTTTTTGTATTTTATTTGTAGTATTTTTTAGCTGATGTAAAGAGGTTCATTTCAAATGTTCCCTCTACATTCTTATAAAGGTTTGCGCCAATTCGCTCACTATGTCCCATTTTACCGAAAACTCTGCCGTCGGGTGACAAGATACCCTCAATTGCGTAGTCAGAGTTGTTGGGGTTAAACTGAACATCGTTTGTGGGATTGCCGTCAAAGTCTACATACTGTGTGGCAATCTGTCCGTTTTCAGCTAACTTTTTGATTAAGGAATCGGGTGCTATAAATCTGCCTTCGCCGTGTGAAATCGGAACTGTGTAGATTTCGCCGGGCTTTGTTTCCATTAACCAAGGTGATTTGTTTGAAGCAATCTTTGTTCTTACTAATCTTGACTGGTGGCGGCTGATTGTATTGTATGTGAGTGTGGGGTCTGTGTCTTTAGTGTCGATGATTTCACCGTAGGGAACAAGACCTAATTTTATCAGCGCCTGGAAGCCGTTACAGATACCGCACATAAGACCGTCGCGATTCTTTAAAAGGTCGTGGACTGCGTCTTTGATACGAGCGTTTCTGAAGAATGCTGTAATGAATTTACCTGAACCGTCGGGTTCGTCGCCGCCTGAGAAACCGCCGGGGATAAAGATAATCTGTGAGTTTTCTAATCTCTTCGCAAAGTAGTCAACAGATTCTGTGATTCCGGCAGATGTCAAGTTCTTGATTACGATGATTTCAGGATCTAAGCCTGCACGGGCTGCGGCTTTTGCTGAATCGTATTCACAGTTTGTGCCGGGGAATACGGGAATCAGCACCTTGGGTTTTGCAACCTTGATTGAAGCGGGAGCAACCACTGTATCAGGATATGAAAGGTCAGGTAATGTCTTTACTTCTTTTGTGATATTGCAAGAATACACAGGTTCTAATTTGTTTTCGTAAATTTCTAAGAGTTCACACAAGCAAAGTGTTGTATCTTTATAAGAAATTACATTTTCTTCGGTTGTGTTACCGAGTGCAATGCCCAAATCCATATCCTCTGCAAGCTCTAAAACAAATGCACCATAGAGGTATCCGAAGATGTCGGCATAGTCTACTGAATCTGCATATTTAAAGCCAAGCTTATTACCGAAGCACATTTTCATAACTGCTTCAGCCACACCGCCGTAGGTGGGGGTGTAGGCAGCAAGAATTTTGCCTTCACGAACAAGACGCGCTACTGTTTCAAAGTTTTTCTTAACAGTTTCAGCTACGGGAAGTCCGTTTTCATCGTAGTCGGGTTTTAAGAGGACTACCTTGCTGTTTGCCTTTTTGAACTCGGGAGATATGATGTTGTGGATTGAGTCTGTTGTAACGGCGAATGACACCAATGTGGGCGGAACATCGATATTTTCAAATGAGCCACTCATTGAGTCCTTACCGCCGATTGATGCGATTTCGTAATCCATCTGGGCTTTGAAAGCACCCAAGAGTGCTGATAAGGGTTTGCCCCAGCGCTTGCCGCATTTTTGCGGTTTTTCGAAGTATTCCTGGAATGTTAAGTACACTTCATTAAAGTCTGCACCTGTAGCAATCAGCTTTGAAACTGATTCTACAACAGCTAAATATGCGCTGTGGTAGGGACTCTTTTCTGCTATGAAGGGGTTGTAGCCCCAAGCCATAAGTGATACTGTTGTTGTGTCTTTCTTTTCAACAGAAACCTTATTTACCATAGCCTGAACAGGTGTTAACTGGTGCTTACCGCCGAAGGGCATAAGTACCGAACCTGCACCGATTGTTGAGTCAAAGCGTTCGGATAAGCCACGCTTTGAGCAGATATTTAAGTCGTCAGCAATTTTCTTATATTCTGCTGCGAAATCTTCTGAATAGTCTTTCTTGAATGCGTTGGGGGCAACAGGTGTAATGTCGATATGCTTTTCTGCACCGTTTGAGTTTAAGAACTCTCTTGAGATGTCGCAGATTTTCTTGCCGTTCCATGTCATAGTGAGGCGCGCATCTTCTTTAACTTTAGCTACTACTGTTGCTTCTAAGTTTTCGCTGGCTGCCAGTTCCATAAACTTTTCTACATCTTTTGCCTCTACAACAACTGCCATTCTTTCCTGAGATTCAGAAATTGCAAGCTCTGTGCCGTCAAGACCGTCGTATTTTTTGGGAACTGCATTTAAGTCAATATCTAAACCGTCAGCAAGTTCACCGATGGCAACTGATACACCGCCTGCGCCAAAGTCGTTACAACGCTTGATTAAGAGTGATGCCTCTTTATTTCTAAAAAGTCTCTGGAGTTTTCTTTCTTCAGGTGCGTTACCTTTCTGTACTTCAGCGCCGCACTGGTCCAAAGATTCCAATGTATGTGATTTTGATGAACCTGTTGCACCACCGCAACCGTCTCTGCCAGTTCTTCCGCCTAAAAGAATTACTACATCGCCTGGAGCAGGAACTTCACGGCGAACATTTTCAGCGGGAGCAGCACCAACAACAGCACCGATTTCCATACGCTTTGCTACATAGCCATCGTGGTAGATTTCATCAACCTGGCCTGTTGCAAGGCCTATCTGGTTACCGTATGAGCTGTAACCTGCAGCGGCTGTTGTAACTAATTTTCTCTGGGGAAGCTTGCCCTGCATTGTTTCTGAAATTGGCTTTAACGGGTCAGCTGCACCTGTAACACGCATAGCGGAGTAAACATACGCACGACCTGATAATGGGTCACGGATAGCGCCGCCAATGCAGGTTGCTGCACCACCAAAGGGTTCGATTTCTGTGGGGTGGTTATGGGTTTCGTTTTTAAATAAGAGTAACCATTTCTGTGTTTCGCCCTCAATATCAACATCGATTTTTACTGTGCAGGCATTGATTTCTTCAGATTCATCAATCTTGGGAAGCTTGCCACAAGCTTTTAAGAATCTTGTTGAGATTGTAGCTAAGTCCATAAGGTTTATGGGCTTTGTTCTGCCTAACTTTTTGCGGACTTCAACATACTCTTCATAGGTTTTCTGTAACAATTCATCCTCGAACTTAACGCTGTCGATTGTTGTTAAGAATGTTGTGTGTCTGCAGTGGTCTGACCAGTATGTGTCAATCATTCTGATTTCTGTGATTGTGGGGTCACGGTCTTCAGAAATAAAATATTGCTGGCAGAATTTGATGTCGTCTATATCCATTGCAAGACCGTAGTCTGTAACAAAAGCAGCAAGACCGGCTTCGTCTAATTTTGTAAAGCCATCAAGTGTTGCAACTTCTGTTGGGATGTCGTAATCTGTTTTTAGAGTTTTAAATGTATCGAGTGTTGCTTCTCTTGATTCAACGGGGTTTATAACATATTTTTTGAATGCTTCGATGTCGGAAACTGACAGTTCACCTTCTAAAACATAAACCTTGGCAGAACGAACCAAAGGACGCTCGCCCTGTGAGATAATCTGGATACACTGTGAAGCTGAGTCCGCTCTTTGGTCAAACTGACCGGG
>JAGBXV010000109.1 GCA_017629115.1 Clostridia bacterium
TACCTTTTCTTTTTTGGTCATTACCTCACCGCCCCTTTATATTCATAGGTAACTTTGTCACCGTTAACGGTAACTAAAACATATTTAATATAATCCACACTTGTGCCCTCTAATGTTACACTGGGGAAAAATCCTGCGGTGTTTATATAGCGCACATTGTTTTCAACGGTGGATTTATTTACAAAACCGCCGCCAAACACAAAGACATTTTTATTTTCCGCCACATCTTCCAGTATTTCTTTAAAAAGCAAAACTTCCGTTTCGTTTTCGGAAATAAAGTTTCTGTCGACAAACACAAACAGATTTCCTTTTGAATTTTTCACATCCCGGCAAAAGTTTGACCACACGGATGTATCGTCTGTGTAAATTTTACTTGATGCGTTTGGCAGGGTAATGAATGTATCTCCGTTTCTTTCAACACAGCTGTATTCTTTTGCGGTACTGTATGTTCCCTCAATATGATTAAGGGTTTCTGTGTGTACATCTCCCCCAAGGAAAAACTGGAAATCACTTACCTTTTTCATATTGATTGTTGATCTGTTCATAACGAACATATCAAACATTGTTCCGTTGCTTTTTGTATTTCCAAAAACCGCAAATCTGTAGCCACCAACACCAAGCTCTGAGGAGGTGTTCATCGTATCCGCTATTTTTATATTTTCTATTGTGCCAATTTCTGTTGCACCGTCAACAAGTACCTGGATATTTGCGCTAATTTCGCCTATTCGGGCTGTAATATGTGCAGCTCCCTGTGATACTGTTTTAATCGTTCCGTCAACTACTTCAACACAAGGCGCAGACGATTTCATCAAAACTTCAGATGTATCTATAGACACCATTCTGCCGTTTTTATCTTTTGCCATTAGTACAGGGATGTAGGTCTTGCCTGACGCAAGGGACACTTTATCCTGTTCAAAATAAATTTCCGTTGGCTTATCTAAAACCGTAATTTCAGCTGTTGCAGTCTTACCCATACAATAGGCTGTGATTTTTGCCTTTCCTGCCTTTTTAGGTATCAGCACACCGTCCTTTATTGTGCCGTTGTCCGTTTTATAAATAACGGTTTTATCCACATTCATTTCACGGTCATATTCATCAATTCCGTATATTGAAACCTTAGCACTATAGCCAACAAAAGCATATTTAGGTGAAGTTAATTCTATTTTTGCCAAATCACCATCGCCAAGTGTAGTGGTGATACCTACCGAGTTTGTAACATTGCGCAAAGAGCCGTCCGAAAGCGTGTTCATCACACTTTGCTCACCTCTTACTTCTGCCACCATAGTACTTGAGCCGCCACCGTCAAAATTAAGAGCGCTGTAGCAGCCAAGCTCCACCATAAGCTCAGCAAGTTCTTTTTGTGTCATCCCACGGGCGTCGGTGCGTCTGCCGTCTAAAACCACCAAGGTAATCTTTGTGCCTGTTTTATCAAGTCCTATTGCAGTTCTTGGATTTCTGCCCGATACATTGTGAGAAAACTCCGTCTGTGCAATACCGTCACGCACTAAAACCGCACCGCCACCCACTGCAGTTTCTATTTTTTTATAATCAGGAGCGGATACTATATCGACTGAAATTTTTTCGCCAACATTTACATTATCAAGTAAAAATGTGTTGTACGACATATGAGCAGACAAAACATATCCACCCTCGGGGATTGCTATAGATTCTGCTTCTGTAACTTTTTCTGTCACAACACCGTTTTTATCAACGGCTACTTCAATTATACCGCCTACAGAACCCACAGATTTTTCCGCCCAGTCCGAAGTATACATAACAATGCCCGTAAGGTCATCATATTTGTTAATAAGCTTTACTTTGTCCTTAGCACCGTTCGCCGCAGTTAAAGTTATATCAAATGTAAAGGCATCTATATTAAAGCCGTTTTCATCAAAAGCTTTATAAAGTGTATTCATACTTTCAGCAACTGACGCCGAAGAATAAAGGCTACCATTACGAATTTCAACACCTACCGCGCTTCCTCTGCCTGCTTCGCCTCTTTTTGCCGCAAAAAAGTCGCCGTTAATTGCCACTACCGTATCGTTGTTTTTTGCAGCAGTTAAAGTATTTTCCGTATAGCTTTCACCCTTATTATTTTTTAACACTTCAAGGCTCAGGTGTTTTTCGTTAAGGTCAGCAGTAACTATGTGTACATCTTGCCAGCCCGAGGAATAAAGCCCTCTTATGTTTTTATATGTCACACCGGTTATAAGTGTTTTTTCCTCTGTAATGTCAACAACAGGCGCAGCGTACACCATCGCCGTTGTCATTGCAAAAAAAAGTAAAAACGAAAGTATCCTTTTCATATTCGCCTCCTATTCTACATACTTCCAACCGCTGATACCTGATTTTTGTATTGCAGTAAACAGTCGGTTACGAAAGCCGTGGTTTTCCCGCTCCAGTTTCCATACCAAATCGTGGGCATACTGGCGTTTTGTGTTTTTGTCCGCAGGACAACTGTTCCTTACAACAGGTAAGTCATTGTTCTCGGCATACCGCCTTATATCACTTTCTTCTGTATATACAAAGGGACGAAGCACCGTAACTTCCATACGCTCCAAGTATGTAACAGGTGAAAATGTGTTCATTCTTCCCTCGTATA
>JAGBXV010000110.1 GCA_017629115.1 Clostridia bacterium
CTTCTGTCTATTCATCAGTCTCCGACAACGAAAAAATCAACCTCAGCGACAAAGAAAAAAACGCATTTTTCTCCTCGGGCGAAATCAGTGAAAAAAACCTCAACTTCAGCACAGATGCAGGTACACGGACCGATTCTTCGGGAAACACCTTTTTCCTGTCCGCTTATAAAAACGAACTGCACATAAATATGGCAGTAACAGAAAGTCAATCATACATGTGGGACATTGTATTCTACATAATACTGAGCCTTGTAATAACGCTCATAATTTCCTTTGTTCTGGCAATTATCGTCTCCATAAAATCCTACTCCACCCTGGACAAAATCCTTCTGGAAATCGAAGAAATGTCAGGTCACAGTACACCAAGCGACGACAGCCTCAACGAAATCGGTTTTATTACCTCAAGCATAATGGGTATCCACAACAAAAACACAATGCTCCAGGAAGAACTCACCGCAAGCGCCTACGCCCTGAAACAAATGCAGATTGAAGCGCTCCAGATGCAGTTCAATCCTCACTTCCTGTTCAATGCTCTCAATTCACTGAGTATGAAACTTACAAAGGACAACGGAATTAACTCCCCATATTCTTCACTGCTTGTGCTTTTGTCCGACATACTTTCGGAATCGCTCAACACCACCCACTACATGGTGAAAATAAGGGACGAAATATCCTACGCACGAAAGTATCTGGATTTCCAGAAGCGCACCGATTCGTACTTTTTTGACACAACGTGGGAAATAGACGAAAGTGTACTTGACTGCTACACGGTAAAACTTTCCATGCAGCCGCTTATTGAAAACGCGATAAAACACGGAGTAAAATCCCTCCGCAATGAAGAAAAAGGCATAATAAACATAGACATACACAAAAAAGGAAAAGATGTTGCCTTTGAGATTTCCAACAACTGCAAAAACTTGGACAAAGAATCTCTGAAAACAATAAAAGAGTCCCTGAAAAACGGAGATATGCCGTCGAGCAAAAACATCGGACTTAAGAATGTGAACAAGAGAATTCAACTTGTTTTCGGCGATGATTACGGTTGCGATGTATGGTCAAGTGAAGATATGTTCAATGTGGAAATGACAATACCCTCTGTAGACAAACTTTGAAACAAATCATAAAAGGGAATGTAAAAAGGGTTTGTAAAAAATTCAAACGATTTGAACTGCCCCAATTTGTGCGGACAGCACAAAAAAGAGTGCCTATGGCATAAATATTAAATTTTAAGCAACATACTGACTTCGTTTTTCAAGCGGAGTCAGTTTTGTTTTTAGTTGTATTCTTGCATGATTGTAAAAATGTATGTATTCAGCTATGAGGAGGCGAGCCTCCTCATAGCTCTCAAGTTTAGTACGGTAAATACACTCTGTTTTAAGAATAGAAAAGAAATTTTCAGCTAATGCATTGTCATACGGATTTCCTTTCCTTGACATTGATGGCGTAATGTTGTATGATTTAGTTAGCTTAAAGTACGCATGTGAAGTATACTGAAAGCCTTGGTCACTGTGGAGCTGCAACTCTGCAGTGACTTTTTCTTTTCTCTTTGCTTCTTTAATTGTTGAAAGAACAAGATTTGTATTTTGTTCTGTTCCGGTTTTGTAAGCAACGATACTGTTATCGTATAAATCTCTGATAACCGACAAGTACAATGTTCCTTGTTTAGTTTTGATATACGAAATATCTGTAACCCATTTTTGATTTGGTCGTTCAGCGTTGAAATCCCTATTTAACAAATTTGGATAACGATGTAGATGTTCGCCATAATTACGATATTTCTTTCTTCTGACAACGGATAAAAGATTGTATTTCTGCATTACACGAAGTATTGTTTTGGGATTGTAGTGTACGCCTTGTCTTTCAAGCCATATATGTACTCTACGATATCCGTAAGTTTTGCCGCAGTTTTCCTGACATTCTTTTATCTTTTCAGCAAGTGCCAAATCCTTTGCAGGTATATTCATTCTTTTTACATAGTCATAATATCCGCTTCTTGATACATTAAAAAATCTGCACATTTCACTTATTGAATATTTATCCCTGTGACGATAGATAACCAAATATTTTACGCTTGTCCTCACTTCCTTTCGATGAGCGAGAGAAAATCCCGCATTAACTCATTTTCCATTTCCAATGATTTAATCTTTGCATCTTTGCGAGCAAGGATATATTTGAGTTCAGCGACCTTATCTTGTTCGGAAACAATGTAGTCCTTCGGCGGTCTTCCTTTCCTTTTTAGTGCAATTCCGGCTGCGATTTTATCTTGCCTTCTGTTGTATCTTGTAATGAAGTTTTCGTATTGTTTTTTGCTAAAGCCAAACTTCTCTTGTATTTGTCTTCCGGTTAAACCTTGTTCACGCAGTTCCATAATTTCTTTTTCATATTCTTGAATGTGTCTATAACTTCTTGGCATAAAAAATCCTCCTATGGTTTTATTATACCATAGGAGGCTCTTTTTTTCTATTGTCCGTTTTTACTGGACCTGTTCATTCTGACTTTTTACACTCACTTTTTTTATTTTGCTTTAGGTTTGGATATAAGAGCAAATATCATACCGAAAAATATTGCCGCGGCAATACCTGCACTTGCACCCTTTACTCCGCCTCCGAGAACTCCTATCCATCCGTCGGCATCAACTGCCTTTTGGGCACCTTTTGCAAGAGTATATCCAAATCCTATGATTGGCACGGTGGCTCCTGCTCCCGCAAATTCAACAATCTTGTCATAAACACCGATTGCGGTAAGAACAACTCCCGCCAGAACATAGGACACCATTATTCTGGCAGGACTGTAATTTGTTTTATCTATAAATATCTGGGCAATGGCACACAGAAGACCGCCCACAACAAATACATACACATACTTCATAATCTACTCTCCTTTTCCGCACACAGACACCGCATGGGCTATTCCCACCACGTTTTCACCAAGTTGATATGTTGTGGGGCTCATAAGGGCACCCGTGCACACAAGAAGCATTCTTTTTATTTCACCAAGCCTTATTTTTTTTGCAAAAAATCCGCTAAAAACCCATGCTATGCAGCCGCATCCGCTTCCGCCACTTTGAACATTTTGCTCCTGTTTTTGAAAAATAATTTTTCCGCAATCACTGTGATTTGTGAGCTTTAGTCCCTTTTGGTTAAGAAGCTCTAAAAGAATGTCTGAGCCAACCCATGCAAGGTCTCCTGTCACAACAAGGTCA
>JAGBXV010000111.1 GCA_017629115.1 Clostridia bacterium
AAAAATATTGAAAAATATAAAAAAATATGTTAAAATGTTTAAATGACGAAATTTGTAATTTATAGGAGAGATTACAATGACAAAAGCAGAAGAATTTATTAAAATTTTTAAAGAAAATATACAGCGAGATGGAGCAGATAAGCTTTTAGAATATTTAATGAGTACACAGAGCGATTTTTTTATTGCTCCGGCCAGTACGCGCTTTCACGGTTCATACGAGGGAGGACTTTTGGAGCATTCTTTAAATGTTTATTATTGCTTGAAGGATTATCTCTCACGCGACCGTGTGAAGAATGAATATAATTTAAATTATACAGACGAGTCAATTGCAATAGTATCTTTACTGCACGATTTGTGCAAGGTGAATTGCTATGTAAAGGGCACAAGGAATGTTAAAGACTCATCAGGTGTGTGGCAACAGGTGCCTACATTTGAGTATTCTGACGATATGCCTTACGGTCACGGTGAAAAGTCAGTTTACATTATTTCGGGCTTTATGAAATTAACCCGTGAAGAGGCATTTGCTATCCGTTATCATATGGGATTTTCAGGCAGCGAGCCTCAAAACAATGTGGGCAGTGCTTTTGAAAAATACCCCTTAGCTTTTGCTTTGTCCACAGCAGATATGGAAGCAACATACTTTTTGGAATAGAGGCACATTATGGATTTATCAATAATAATAGAACAAATAGTCAAGCTTTTTATAGTAATAGCTATTGGCTATATCGGTGCAAAAACAGGCTATCTTCCTGTTCAGTATAAAGAAATAATTTCGAAGGTAATAGTAAAGATTACATTGCCTTTATTAATCGTTACATCAATGATGTCCAAGGAATTATCCGCTGATACTTTGGTGAATGTGGGAATTGCGGCGCTTTCTGCTTGTGTAGTTATAGCGGTTCTTTACGGAATTGGTCTTGTTAGTGCAAAACTGTTCAGACTAAAAGAACCAACCAAAACAGTTCACTCCTTAATTGGTGCAACGGGTAATGTGGTGTTTTTGGGTTACCCAGTGATTGCGGCTGTTTATGGAGTTGAGGGACTTTTTTATGCAGTTATTTACGGTATTGTAAATGATACATTTTTGTGGAGTATAGGCGTGTATCTTGTAAATAAATCAACAGGCAAATCAAGCTCCAAAGAAGCATTAAAAAAGCTTTTAAACCCCAACACAATTTCCTGTGTTGTAGGTATAGCGTGTTTGTTTTTAGGAATAAAATTGCCGGGGGTATTATTTGACACATTGTCCGGAGTAGGGCACCTCACCACAAATCTTTCTATGATTTTTATAGGTATGGTGCTGTCAACAATAAGCATAGGAAAAATATACAAGCGTATTTCGATGTTTGTAGTTGTTATTTTAAAGATGATTTTAGCGCCCATAATTGCCGCGTTTGTACTTAAACTTTTCGGTGTAAATCCAATAATTGCAGGAGCAATTGTGTTACAAATCGCAATGCCGGCACAAACCGTTATGTCAATCATCACAAACGAGGCAAAATCAGATGTTTCATATTCGGCTGAATATATATTTTTATCAACAGTTTTGAGCATCGGCACATTGCCTTTAGTTTATTATCTGGCAGAAAGAATAGTTTAGGAGAATTATTTTGAAAAGAGAAGAAGTTTTAGTTACAAAAGAAGAACTTAATATACAGAAAGAATATGCAAAAAAGGTACGGGAATACTATGAATCCAAGGGTAAAAAGCCAAAGGCTTTAGTTGAAACCTTTGGTTGTCAGCAAAACGAAAACGACTCCGAGCGTATCCGCGGAATGCTTGATACAATGGGTTTTACATTTACTGACTCAGAGGACGATGCGGATTTTATCTTGTACAACACCTGTGCTGTGCGTGAGGGCGCTGAAATGCGTGTTTTAGGCAATATCGGAGCGCTTAAAAAAATCAAAGAAAAGCGCCCTGATTTAATTGTGGGAATTTGCGGCTGTATGATGCAGCAGGAAAGTATGTCTAAACGCATAAAATCAAAATTCAAGCATGTTACAGTTGTTTTTGGCACGCACTCGCTTTATACATTTCCCGAAATTATGTATAAGGCTGTTTGTGAAAATGAGCGTGTTATCCACAGAGTGGAGAGCGAAGGTCGTTTAGCTGAAGATATTCCTGTGTACCGTGAACACACATCTTCTGCTTGGGTATCAATTATGTACGGTTGTAATAATTTCTGTTCTTATTGCATTGTTCCCTATGTAAGAGGCAGAGAGCGCAGCCGTGACCCTGAGGCTGTAATAGCTGAAATAGAGGCTTTGGCAAAAGATGGAGTAAAGGAAATAACGCTTTTAGGTCAGAATGTAAACTCATACGGCAAAGACTTAGAACGCGACATTGACTTTGCAGATTTACTTTTAATGGCTGACAAAGTCGAGGGAATAAAAAGAATTCGATTTGTAACTTCGCATCCTAAGGATATGACCGATAAACTAATTGAAACTTTACCCAGGGTTACAAAGCTGTGTAAACAGATTCACTTGCCATTCCAGGCAGGAAGCAACAGAATTTTAAAAGAAATGAACAGGCGCTACACAAAGGAACGCTATTTAGAGCTTGCCGAAAAAATCCGTAAGGTAATGCCTGATGCATCCTTTACAACGGACATTATCGTGGGCTTTCCAGGTGAAACCTATGAAGACTTTTTAGAAACTATAAATGTAATTGAAAAAGTCAGATTTGACAGTGTGTTCTCATTTATTTATTCAAAAAGAGGCGGCACACCTGCAGCGACAATGGAAAATCAAGTACCGGAAGACATCAAGCATAAGCACTTTGACATTTTACTTGATGTGCAGAACAGAATCTCAAGAGAAATCAATGAAACCCATAAAGACCGTATAGAGGAAATTATGGTAGAGGGCATGTCAAAAAATAATCCCGATGCTATGTGTGGCAGAACTGATAGCGGAAAAATTGTAAACTTCCCAAAGGATGACAATTTAAAGAATGGCGATTTTATAAAAGTGAAAATCACAAAAATCAGTACTTGGTCTCTTGCGGGGGAAAGAGTGGAGGAGTAAAAATGAAAGAAATATTAGATTTAGCGCAGAAACTCGGCGAGGCAATAGCCGAAAGCGAAGCCGTTAAAACATATCGCGAAATGGAAAAAATCTATTTTGAGTCAGAAGAGGCTCAAATGGCAATGCAGGAATATGAAGACACTCGTGCCGCTATGACAGTAAAGGCAAAAGAAACAGGTATGACGCCTGAGAGTTTAAAGCTTTTCCAGGAAGAAATGCAAGGCGCTATGGAAAAACTGATGGAAAACAAAACAGTAAAAGCGTACCTTGATGCAAAGTCAGATTTTAATGATATATTCACCAAGGTGAATTCTATTATCGCTTACTGTGTGCAGGGCGAGGAGCAGAATATGGCAACAGAAGCTTCAGGTTCCTGCTCAGGCAATTGCGGCTCTTGTCGTGGCTGCCATTAAAAAGAAATTTGGAGGAAAAAACCATGACACCGATGATGCGCCAGTATCTTGAAATAAAAGAAAATTACCCCGACGCCATACTGTTTTTCAGAGCAGGGGATTTTTATGAGATGTTTCTGGATGATGCTATTACGGCTTCCCGTGAGTTGGAGCTTGTGTTGACATCCAGAAGCAAAGGCGAAGAAGCTAAGAAAAACCCTATGTGTGGCGTTCCGTATCACGCAGCAGACACATATATTGACAGACTTGTGGCAAAAGGTTACAAGGTTGCAATCTGTGAGCAGATGGAAGACCCAGCGCAGGCTAAGGGTATAGTTAAGCGTGATGTAGTGCGCGTTGTTACCCCCGGTACAATAGTGGACTCTAAAATCTTAGACGAAAAAAAGAACAACTACCTGTGTACAATATATGCAGAAAAAAGCTCTTTCGGTGTGGCTTTTTCTGACCTTTCAACAGGTGAAGTTTATGTTACAAAAGTAGGATCTGCGCAAAAGCTTATTGATGAAATAGCTCGCTATATGCCTACTGAAATTATAGTTAATACAAGTGTGTTCAGGGACACAAAGCTAAAAGACGAAATCAAATACAGATTTAACACCATAGAGCTTGCAAAAATTGAGGTTACGCGTGATTTTTCTGATGAGTTGATTCGTTATTGGTTTAGTGTCGAAAAAGCAACAGAGCTTAATTTGCCTGATGATTTTTGCTCGGTAAATGCTCTTGGTATGACCCTTAATCATTTTGACGAAACACAGAAAATGAAAATCGGTCATATTAAAGAGGTCAGAGCATACTCGGAAGATGAATATATGGATATTGATATATTCACAAGGCGAAATCTTGAAATCACGGAAACAATGCGTAACAAAAGTAAAAAAGGCTCGCTTTTATGGGTGCTTGATAAAACAAAAACTGCTATGGGCGGCAGAATGTTAAGAACATTTTTAGAAAAGCCCTTGGTAGACTGCGCCAAAATCACAAAGCGCCTTTATGCAGTGTCAGAGCTTTATGAAAATACAGATATAAGAGAAGAACTGGCAAATCTTTTAGAAGATATTTATGATATGGAGCGAATCCTTGGAAAAATTGCCTGCAAAAGTGTAAACCCCAAGGATATGTTGTCCCTTAAACAGTCTCTTTTAAAATTGCCTGCACTTCACGAAATAATAAAAAAATTTCAAGCGCCACTTTTAAAAAGCTTTTCAGATAATTTTGACACAATGGACGAGCTTGCGGATTTACTTGACCGTGCAATCAAAGAAGACGATACGCCTATGGTTATAAAGGACGGCGGTATCATAAAAGAGGGATATAACGCTGATGTTGACGAATACAGACGACTTGCCGAGCATGGTAAAGACGCTGTCCGTGACATAGAGGCAAGAGAAAAAGAGCGCACAGGAATTAAGACCTTGCGAACAGGCTACAACAGAGTATTTGGTTACTATATTGAGGTATCTCAATCGTTTCGTGATATGGTGCCCGAAAATTACATAAGAAAGCAAACTCTTACCAATGGCGAAAGATTTATCACAGAGGAATTAAAAGAGCTTGAAGGCAAAATTTTGGGCGCTTCAGAATTCTTGAAAAATAAAGAGTACGACCTTTTCTGCGAAGTAAGAGAAATAGTAGCCGACCACACGGAAAAAATACAGCGTGCAGCATTTGTAGTAGCATACCTTGATGTGCTTTGTTCACTGGCTGAAGTTGCCCGCAAGAACAACTACACAATGCCTACAGTTGATGTATCCGATAAAATTGAAATAAAATCAGGCAGACATCCTGTTGTTGAGTGTATGCTTGATGATACAGTGTTTGTGCCCAATGACTCTTTGTTGGATTGCGGCGATAACCGAATGATTATCATTACAGGACCCAATATGGCAGGTAAATCTACATATATGCGTCAGGTTGCGGTAATTGTTTTAATGGCGCAGATTGGTAGCTTTGTTCCGGCAGAGTCTGCTCGTATCGGCGTGTGTGACAAGATATTTACAAGAGTAGGTGCATCTGATGATTTATCAGCAGGGCAGAGTACCTTTATGGTGGAAATGACCGAGGTTGCGGCAATATTAAAGAATGCAACTAAAAAGAGCTTGCTTGTATTGGACGAAATTGGCAGAGGTACAAGCACATACGACGGTCTTTCGATTGCCTGGGCGGTGTCTGAATATATTGCCGACAAGAAAAAAATCGGTGCTAAGACTTTATTTGCTACCCACTACCACGAACTGACACAGCTTGAAGATAAATTAGACGGCGTTAAGAATTACTGTATCGCCTGCAAAAAGCGCGGTGATGATGTTATATTTTTGCGCCGCATTATCAAGGGTGGAGCAGACGATAGCTACGGTATAGAGGTAAGTGCTTTGGCAGGTCTCCCTAAGGCGGTAATTGAGCGAGCCAAGGAAATCTTAGCTTCTATTGATAAAAAACAGGCATCTGTAGATGTTTTGCCAGTAAAAGAAATTGAAGACGACGGTCAGATTGATTTTTCAGATATTAAAAATTTAGAAATTGTAGACCTCCTGCGTGATTTGGATGTTACAACCCTTACCCCTATTGAAGCTTTAAACAAACTTTACGAACTTGTAAAAATAGCAAACGAAGGAAACTGAGTTCTAAAATTAAAACTTGAAAATATAATATATCGTAAGAAACCTGAAGGGAGAAATACGATATGTTAAATTGTGCCGAAGACAACGAAGCAAGACTTGTGGGATTTGTAAACAGTAATTTAGAATACAGTCATGCAGTTTTAGGCGAAAGCTTTTACAAGGTAAAGGTGCGTTCTGAGCGATTGTCTGAAAACCAGGACGAAATTACCGTAACCGTATCCGAAAGACTTATCGGGGATATGGATTTAGATATTGGTGTTGGTGTGGAGGTCATAGGACAGTTCCGTTCATACAACAACTATTCAGGCGAGGGGAGCAGATTGATTCTTACTCTTTTTGCCCGTGAAATATACTTATCTGACCAAGAATGCGACAATGAAATATACCTAAACGGCTACATCTGTAAGCCTGCAGTATTTCGTACTACGCCCTTTGGCAGAGAAATAGCGGATATTCTTTTAGCAGTAAACCGTGCCTACGGAAAATCCGACTACATACCCTGTATTGCATGGGGAAGAAACGCACGCTTCTGTGAAAATCTCCCCGTAGGCTCAAACATCAAGGTTTGGGGAAGAATGCAGTCAAGAAAATACCAGAAAAAATTAGACGAGGAAACCACAGTTGAAAAAACAGCATATGAGGTTTCGGTAAGTAAATTAGAGTTAATAAATTAAAGAAGCGAGTTGCAATGCAACTCGCTTCTTAATTTTAAGTATTAGTATTTTTTATATAAAGGACCATAAGCTGCGCAAGCTCTGTAGTCAGCAGCTTCCTTATCCATACCAAATGCGTTCCAAGCAGCTGGTCTGAAGATTTTTTCTTCAGGTACATTGTGCATGCAAACAGGAATTCTGAGCATTGAGCACATTGTGATAAGGTCAGCGCCAATGTGACCGTAAGAAATAGCGCCGTGGTTAGCGCCCCAGCAGTTCATAACTTCGTAAGCTGTCTTGAAGGGGCTGCCTTCCTTGCCGTCACATCTGGGAGCAAACCAGGTGCAAGGCCATGTGTAGTCTGTTCTCTTCCAGAGGGCGTCAGATACATCAGCAGGTAAGCCTACTGTCCAACCTTCTGCAATCTGTAAAACAGGACCTAAGCCCTTAACAAGGTTAAGACGAATCATTGTAGCGGGCATTGTAGCTGTTGTTTCAAATCTTGATGAGAAACCGCCACCACGGAAGTAACCGAGGTCAGCCATGTTCCATGTTGTAGCGCCCATAATAGCATCCTGGTCAGCCTGTGTGATTTCGTACCAGGGTTTCATAACTGCGTTGCCTTGTGCGTCTTTTGCTTCAGCGTTAGCATCCAAGCAGCAAGCACCTGAGTTGATAAGGTGGATAACACCATTAGCAGCCTTAGCTTCGCCTTCGATGTCGTAACCTGTAACTCTCTTGATAGCGTCACCGCTCCAGTATGTACGAACATCGGCAAACATCTGAGCTCTGTTTGTTAAGAGTTTCATAAACAACATACCAAAGCCGTTCAATACATCGTTTTCTGTAGCTAAAATGTAGGGTTCTCTTGCGCCATTCCAGTCAAATGATGTGTTGAGTACTGCTTCGGCAAAGTCGCCGTTGGGGTAGAAGTCCGTCCACTGTCTCTGGCCCTGGAAGCCTGCAGCGAGAGCGTTGTGGCCAACTGCTTCTTCTTCGCAACCTTCAGGGAGATTGGGGTTACCGTTCATTAAGTCCTGAATGATAACTGCCATTTTTACTACGAACTCAAACTGTTCTTCTTTTTCTTTATCTGATTTCTGTAAATCTTCAGGGTTCTTGTCAAAGCCCATCTTGCAGGTCTTTTTAGCCCAAGCAAGAGCCTTCTGGAATTCAGCTTCGTCATAGATACCCTCTGTCATTCTTCTGATGATTTCTACCTCGTCAACAGATTCAACTCTCATACCGAAGTAGCTTTCAATGAAGTCTGAGTCGATGATAGAACCGCCGATACCCATACAGATTGAACCAATCTGAAGGTATGACTTACCACGCATTGTAGCTGCAGCAACAGCAGCACGACCAAATCTTAATAATTTTTCTTCAACATCAGCAGGGATTGATGTGTCATCTAAATCCTGTACCTCGTGACCGTAGATACCGAATGCTGGTAAGCCTTTCTGTGCGTGTGTAGCTAAAACTGATGCAAGATACACAGCACCGGGGCGTTCTGTGCCGTTAAAACCCCATACGCCTTTGATTGTCTGGGGATCCATATCCATTGTTTCAGAACCGTAGCACCAGCAGGGTGTAACTGTTAATGTGATGTCTACGCCTTCTTTTCTAAATTTGTCGGCACAAGCAGCAGATTCTGCAACGCGACCGATTGTTGTGTCTGCGATAACTACTTTAACGGGTTCGCCGTTAGAGTATTTTAAGTTGTCTTCAAACAATTTCTTAGCAGCCTTAGCCATGTTCATTGTCTGAACTTCTAAAGATTCTCTAACCTTTAAAACGCCGCGGCGACCGTCAATTGTGGGACGAATACCGATTACCGGATAATCGCCGATAAGTCTTGATTTTGCCATTTCATTTTCCTCCATTTAAAATAAATTTTTATTTTAATAAAATTAATCCTGAATTATAACTGTACGGGTTTCTCCGTCCCAGTTAACGCTTGCGCCAAAACTCTGGGCTACAGCTCTTGCCGGAACCATTGTTCTGTCGCCGATTATCTGTGCAGGAACATCAATTTCAACAGTTGATGCTACGCCGTATACAGTTTTATTTATGATATTTGAGTCGATTGCCAAAGAAATAGAAGTGTTTCCGCGTGTTGCTGTAACTGTGCGTGAACTTGCATTCCAGCTTACCTCAATTCCCATAGATTCAAAAATAGCACGAACAGGAACTAATGTTCTGTCGTTAACAATTGCAGGGGGCTGGTCGAAGTTTACATATTCGCCGTCAACACGAACTAAAATTTCCTCAGAAGGACCAATTCCTGCAGAGAAAGGAATGTTATGCTCTTTTGCATATTCTTTTGCGTATGTACCATTTACGCCAATAATGCTTACATTGTAGCAATTATAAAAGGCATCTTCTGCAATTTCTGTGATGCTTCCGGGAATTGTAATAGATGTCATTGACTCGCAATTAACAAATGCACCATCCTCAATTCGTGTAATCTTGTAGGGGAGGACTAAAGTTTCAAGGCTCGTACATGTAATAAATGCCGCAGGACCAATAACTCTTAAGCTGTTGGGAAACTGCACCTCTCTAACAAGTCTGAAATCAGCAAAAGCGCTGTCAGAAATCGAGGTAATACCTTCACCTATAACAATTTTTGAAATCTCGTTTCTGATGCTGTACCACGGGATTTCGGTTATGTATTCAAAGTCCACAACCATATCGCCTGTACCGCTAATATACAGCACATCAGCTTGCTGTTCCCATGTAACATTGGTTTTGGCAATGGCTTCAGCGTGCACGGGGCAAACACTAATAACCACTGTCAAGCAAAGTATAAAACATAGTAATAATTTTGAATATTTTTTCATTTGAATTCTCACTCTTCTGTCACTGTAAAATAATCACAAAAATATACACTTTTATTATACAACTTGTGGCTCCGAATGTCAATGGAAATGTTAGAAAATAAAGGCAAATAAGCACCCCTCACAAGGGGTGCTTATTATTATTCGATATAACCTTCATATCTGGGTGGGTTGCACTCAGGACACTGTCTGAATCCCAAAGTTTTTACCATGTCCCAGCTAATCTGCTGACTCTCAACACCGGAAAGATGTTTGCAACTTTTTAGGTGGTAAGAAATACTTACTGCATTATCATCACTGCCCACAACAAGATAAACATCAGGAGCGTCTTCAGTTGTTACCACCTCTTTGTTGTCAGAGGGAGCGGGAACATCCGGAGAAGGAGCGCTGCCTGTTTCATCGGAGGGGTTGCTGGAGTTGGCGTCGCCTGAGGGGGCATTGCCTTCTTCAGTATTGTCCTCATTTTCTGCAGGAGTTGCTTCTTCGGTTGCAGGTTTTTCTTCGTTTGAATCGTTTTTCTTTCCACAAGCTGCGAACACACTCAAAGCCAACATAAGTGCAAGAACTAAACACAATAACTTTTTCATATTAAAATCTCCTTATAAATTTTCCTTTATATAAGAAACTGCGTTGTTTATAGCGTCATGAACAGGTAAATCGCAGGATTCGGCATCTGTTCTTAATTTGTATTCAACAATGCCGTCAGCGGCCTTTTTACCAACTGTAATTCTTACGGGAATACCGATTAAGTCAGCGTCTTTAAATTTAACGCCTGCACGCTCTTCACGATCGTCAATCATAACTTCGATACCCTGAGCCTTTAATTCCTCGTAAATTTTATCAGCAAGCTTTAATTGCTCTTCGTCTTTTACATTTACGGGAACAACGAGCACCTGATAAGGGGCAATTGCAACAGGCCAAACAAGACCGTTTTCGTCGCTAAATTGTTCGATTGCAGCAGCAATAACACGAGAAACACCAATGCCGTAGCAACCCATAATGATTGTCTGGGGCTTGCCGTTTTCGTCAAGATAAGTGCAATCAAGCGCTTCTGTGTATTTTGTGCCGAGCTTGAATATATGACCAACCTCAATACCCTGTGTGGTGATAATGGGTTGTCCGCACTTGGGACAGGCGTCTCCTGCAACAATTACGCGAACATCAACAACTTCCGCCTCGAAATCTTCTGTATTTACATTTATAAAGTGATAATCTGTTTCGTTTGCGCCAACAATAAAGTTAGACATCTGGGATACTTCACGGTCGCAAATTACAGGACACTTAATACCAACAGGACCAGCAAAGCCAACAGCAGCACCAGTAACCTCTGTTACTGTCTCAGGAGAAGCCATCATCAAGTCATCAGCGTTGATACCTAAGTGGTTAGCGAGCTTAACCTCATTAACTTCACGGTCGCCGCGAACCATAACTGCAACAGTTTTATCACCTGCTGTGTAGATTAAGGTTTTTACAAACTTTGTGCTGTCAGTATTTAAAAATGCAACAAGCTCGTCGATTGTTTTAACATTAGGTGTGTGAATTTTTTCGCGAGCCTTTGCAGGTTCTTTTTCTGAAGTAACCAAGATGCACTCAGCCTTTTCAACATTAGCTGAATATGAACAAGCAGGGCAGTGTGCAATTGTGTCTTCGCCCACTTCGGATTTAACCATAAATTCCTGTGAGCCTGAGCCACCCATAGCGCCTGAATCCGCATCAACTACTATGTAGTCAAGATTTAAACGGTCAAAAATTTTACAGTATGCATCATACATCTTATTGTAAGATTCGTCTAAACCTTCCCATGTACGGTCAAAGCTGTAAGCGTCCTTCATCACAAATTCGCGTGAACGAATAATACCAAAACGCGGTCTGCTTTCGTCACGGTATTTTGTCTGAATCTGATAAAGTGTAACAGGTAACTGACGGTAAGACTTTAAGGAAGCCTTAACAGTTTCTGTAAAAATTTCTTCGTGTGTGGGACCGAGGCAGAAATCTCTGTTGTTTCTGTCTTTTAATTTAAACATATTGGGACCGAATACTTCCCATCTGCCTGATGCCTGATAGGATTCGGCAGGCAATAATGCTGACATCAAAAGCTCCTGTGCGTCAGCTGCGTTCATTTCCTCGCGTACAATATTTTCAACCTTTTTAAGTACACGAAGCCCCAATGGCAGGTAAGAGTACACGCCTGCTGCAAGCTTTCTTATAATACCTGCTCTGAGCATTAACTGATGGCTGATTGTTTCAGCCTCTGCGGGTACTTCTCTTAAAGTACTTAAAAACAATTTTGACATTCTCATAAAAGTTCTACGCCTTCCTTTGTAAAAATATAATTATTCATTATATTATAATAATATGAAATGAAAAAAAAGTCAACCTTTAAAATTTTTTACAAAAATTAGTCAAAAAACGCAAAAATGAAATTTTATTGTAATAAAAATTCAAAATCTGAACTAAAAAATCGATAAAATCGTTAGCAAATTTAAAAATTTGAAATTTAAAATGAAAAATATTGCATATTTTAACTAAATGCTATTGACAAAGATATAAGAATTTAATATAATTAATGACATATTGAAAAAAATATGCTAAAATAGGAAGAGTGGTAGAAAAATATGAAAAGAACAGAGCAGGATATGTATGCTGAAGCTTTTAGAAAATGGACTAATGTAATAGAGGATAATACCAGCATACCACCTGAAGCATATAAAGTAGACAGAGTAAAAAGAGGTCTTCGTAATTCGGATGGTACAGGTGTATTGGCAGGTTTAACCAAGGTGTGCCAGGTTCACGGCTACATTATGTACGAGGATGAAAAAATCCCTGATGACGGCAAACTTATTTACCGTGGTATGGATGTATCTGAGATTGTAGGCGAGTGCGAAAGAGAAAACCGTTTTGGTTATGAAGAAACCTGCTATCTGTTGTTGTTTGGTAAGCTTCCCACAGATTCAGAGCTTGCAGAATTTAAAAAAGTTGTAGGGGATATGCGTGTTCTTCCTGATGGATTTTTGGAAGATGTAATTATGTATTCTCCCAGCAACAATGTGATGAATAAGCTTGCTCGCTCAGTTCTTGCAATGTATTCATATGACAACGACCCCGATTCTATAGATTTATACAATTTAATCAGACAGTCAATACTCCTGTTTTCGCAGGTTCCTTCAATGGTAGCCTATGCTTATCAGGCAAAGAGACATTATTTTGATAACAAGAGTCTTATCATCCACAACCCCAGACCTGAGTTGTCCACAGCGGAAAATTTTCTGCATATGATAAGACCTGACAATAGCTTTACTGATTTGGAAGCTAAGGTTTTAGACCTTGCGATGATACTTCATGCCGAGCACGGCGGCGGTAACAACTCCACATTTACCACACGAGTTGTTTCCTCATCCAACACCGACACATACTCTGCTATTGCGGCGGCTATCGGCTCATTAAAGGGTCCCAAGCACGGCGGTGCCAATGCTAAAGTGGTTGAAATGGTTGAAGATTTTAAGCAGAATTTAACAAATATCACTGACAGAGACCAGGTAGCAAAACATATTGAAAAGTTATTTAATAGAGAGGCGTTTGACAAAAGCGGTCTTGTTTACGGTATGGGCCACGCGATTTATACAAAATCCGACCCAAGAGCTGTAGCGTTAAAGAGAAAGGCAGAAGAGCTTGCTTATGCTACAGGTAATGTTGAGGAATTTAAACTCTACAACCTGATTGAAGAGCTCACACCTGAAATATTCGCAAGCCGCAAAGGCAGAAGCTATATCTGTGCCAATGTTGATCTTTATTCAGGCTTTGTTTATAAGTGTTTAAACATTCCCACAGAACTCTATACACCCCTGTTTGCCATAGCGCGTACAGCAGGCTGGTGTGCTCACAGAATTGAGGAAATCGTTTACGACGGAAAAATCATCCGTCCTGCTTACAAGCATGTAGGCAAAAGCGGTCTTTATGTTCCTATGAGCGAGAGATAGTAGCCAATATAATAAGAAAGGATGGCGCCCATGGATTTTAAAATACACTCAGATTACAAACCCTGTGGCGACCAGCCGGAAGCAATCGAAAAACTTGCCCAAGGAGTACTGCGTGGTGATAAAGAGCAGACGCTACTCGGCGTTACCGGTTCTGGTAAGACCTTTACCATTGCCAATGTAATAGAAAAGGTAAAGCGCCCAACCTTAGTTCTTGCTCATAACAAAACCTTGGCTGCTCAGCTTTGCAGTGAATTCAAGGCGTTTTTCCCCGAAAATGCAGTTGAGTTTTTCGTATCTTATTATGACTATTATCAGCCTGAGGCGTACATTCCAAATACTGACACCTACATCGAAAAGGATTCGTCAGTAAATGAGGAAATTGACAAACTGCGCCACAGCGCAACCGCTGCGCTCTTTGAGCGTCGTGATGTAATTATAGTTGCCAGTGTGTCCTGCATTTACGGACTTGGTGACCCCATTGACTACAATGAGCTTGTAATTTCCCTGCGTCCGGGTATGGAGCGGGACAGGGATGAAATATTAAAAAAGCTTGTTGAAATTCAGTATGAAAGAAACGACATCAATTTTGTCCGTGGAAAATTCCGTGTACGCGGTGATGTTTTGGAGGTTTTTCCTGCAGAAAGCAGTGACACCGCCATAAGAATAGAATTTTATGGTGACGAAATTGACTGAATTTCTGATATAGATGTTGTAACAGGGGAGATTAAAGGAACTCGCAATCATGTTGCCATTTACCCAGCGTCTCACTATGTAACAACAAAAGAAAAAATGGAAAAAGCAATCTCTACAATTGAAGCGGAGCTCGCAGACCGCGTAGAGTATTTCAAAAGTCGTGACCAGTTGCTTGAAGCCCAAAGAATAGAGCAACGCACAAGCTACGACGTTGAAATGATGCGAGAAATTGGCTTTTGTCAGGGAATAGAAAACTATTCCCGACATATAAGCGGACGGGCGCCAGGCTCTGCCCCCTTTACGCTATTGGACTATTTACCCGAGGACTTTTTGCTGGTTGTTGACGAATCGCATGTCACCGTACCACAGGTTCGCGGTATGTTTAATGGCGACAGAGCACGAAAGACTTCCTTAGTGGATTATGGCTTCAGGCTTCCGTCTGCCTATGATAACAGACCTTTGAATTTTTCGGAATTCGAGGATAGAATAAATCAGGTAATCTATGTAAGTGCCACTCCTGCAGAATATGAGCGGGAAAGGTCTACGCAGATTGCAGAGCAAATCATCCGCCCCACAGGATTGTTAGACCCTGAAATAACGGTTCGTCCGATTAGGGGACAGGTTGACGATTTGGTGGGCGAAATTAACACCGAAGTAGCAAAAGGCAATCGTGTGCTGGTAACAACTCTCACCAAGAAAATGGCTGAGGACTTAACAGACTACCTGCGTGAGCTTGATATTAAAGTAAAATATCTCCATTCAGAGGTTAAGACCATTGAACGAATGGAAATAGTAAAGGATTTAAGAGAAGGACTTTTTGATGTTTTGGTTGGTATCAATCTGCTTCGTGAAGGTCTTGATATACCTGAGGTATCATTGGTAGCAATACTTGATGCTGATAAAGAAGGTTTTTTGCGGTCGGAAACTTCCCTTATACAGACAGTGGGAAGAGCGGCACGAAATGCTTCTGGCAGAGTAATAATGTATGCAGACTCTATTACAGGCTCTATGGAGCGTGCAATTAATGAAACTAACCGCCGCCGTGAAAAACAAAAAGCTTACAACGAGGCAAACGGCATTACACCCCAATCAATCAAAAAGAATATCCGTGAGATTATCTCACCGATGGGTGAAGCGCCTGATGAAACCGTGCGTGATATTAAGCTTTCTAAGGGTATGGACATCAATTTCCAGATTGAAATACTTTCGCAACAGATGAAGCTGGCGGCAGAAGAACTCCGTTTTGAGGACGCTGCGGCGATTCGTGACAAAATCAAAATTTTACAAAATAAGCTGTAGCATTTTGCTACAGCTTATGATTTTTTAATGTTTTATGCTTTTTGGAAAAAAGACTATATTTTTCGCATTATTTGTGATATGATTATTCACAAGCAGTAAAATTAATTTTTTTAGGAGGTTGTAACTATGATGAATGCCGCGAAATACGGTGTTGGATACTATCCACCAAAAAGCATTTCATACGACTGGGTCAAAAAAGACCATATCGACAAAGCACCAAGATGGTGCAGTGTTGACCTGCGAGATGGTAATCAGAGCCTTATTATTCCTATGAGCCTTGAAGAAAAGATTGAATTTTACAAGCTACTACTTCGTGTTGGTTTTAAAGAAATTGAGGTAGGTTTTCCTGCTGCGTCTGAAACCGAGTATGAGTTTTTAAGAACGATAATAGATAATAATATGATACCCTCCGATGTTTCTGTTCAGGTTCTTACTCAGTGCCGTGAACATATAATAAGAAAGACATTTGAGGCGTGCAAGGGTGCTCCAAATGCTATTATTCACTTTTACAATTCAGTAAGTGTTGCTCAGCGAGAACAGGTTTTTAAAAAATCAAAGGAAGAAATCAAACAGATTGCCATAGAGGGAGCAGAGCTTGTTAAAAGACTGGCATCAGAATACGAAGGCAACTTCAGATTTGAATATTCTCCCGAAAGCTTTACAGGTGCTGAGCCTGAGTACGCTTTGGAGGTTTGCAATGCTGTTTTGGATGTTTTAGAACCGTCTGAAACAAACAATGTAATTATAAACCTTCCCGTAACAGTTGAAATGAGCTTGCCTCATGTGTACGCGTCTCAGGTTGAGTTTATGGATAAAAACTTAAAATACCGCGAATATGTTACAATAAGCCTCCATCCTCACAATGACAGAGGAACAGGCGTTGCCGACACTGAGCTTGCTCTTTTGGCAGGTGCAGACCGTGTAGAGGGTACGCTCTTTGGTAACGGCGAGCGTACAGGTAATGTTGATATTGTTACACTTGCAATGAATATGTATTGCCATGGCGTTGACCCCGAACTCGATTTTTCGGATATGCCGTCAATAGTTGAAACTTTTGAAAAATGTACCGGAATGCATGTACATGAGCGTTCTCCTTATGCAGGTGCGCTTGTTTTCGCCGCATTTTCCGGAAGTCATCAGGACGCTATTGCAAAGGGCATGAAGTGGCGCGAAGAAAAAAATCTGGACAGATGGGCAGTTCCCTATATTCCCATCGACCCTGCCGACATCAACAGAACATACGACTCAGATGTAATAAGAGTAAATTCACAAAGCGGCAAGGGCGGTATCGGGTATTTGCTGGAGCAAACCTACGGCTACGATTTGCCGGCGGCTATGCGCGAGCATCTTAGTTACACCTGCAAGAATGTATCCGACCACCAGCACAGAGAGCTTATGGTGTCTGATGTGTTAACTATATTCAAGGAAAGCTACTTCGACTGTGAAAAGCCTGTTGGTATAGCCGAATTTCATTTCAAACAGGCAGACCAGACCGTTGAAGCGTACATTACTTTCCGTTCAGGATTTGTTGAAACAACAATTAAATCCGACGGTAACGGTTCGTTAGACGCTGTAAGTAATGCCCTTAAAAAGTATACAGGCAAGGAATATAAGCTGTCAGTCTATAAGGAACACAGCATGCAGGGTCACGGCTCTAAGAGTGAAGCTGCTGCGTACATTGGTATAGAAGATGAACAGGGCAGAATGTATTGGGGTGCAGGCGTACATACCGATATTATCAAAGCATCCTCTCACGCACTTTTGGCAGCTTATAATAATATGATAAGGGAGTGAGCAGTATGGCAATGACAATGACACAAAAAATACTTGCTCATCACGCAGGAATGGAAAATGTTTGCGCCGGTCAGTTGATCAGCGCAAAGCTTGATATTGTGTTGGGTAACGACATTACCACACCTGTAGCTATAAATGAGTTTAACAAAGCAGGATTTTCTGAAGTTTTTGATAAAGATAAAATAGCGATTGTTTTAGACCACTTCGTTCCCAATAAGGACATAAAAGCGGCAGAACAGTCAAAAAAATGCCGTGAGTTTTCCTGCTCTCATTGTATAAGCCATTTTTACGATGTGGGCAAAATGGGCATAGAACACGCACTTTTGCCCGAACAGGGAGTGGTAACTGCAGGTGATTGCATAATTGGTGCTGACAGCCACACTTGTACATATGGTGCTTTAGGTGCATTTTCTACGGGCGTAGGCAGTACCGATATGGCTGCGGGTATGGCAACGGGTATGGCCTGGTTCCGTGTTCCTTCGGCTATCAAGATTAACTTAACAGGAAAACTTTCAAAAAACTGTAGTGGCAAGGATGTAATTCTGACCTTAATAGGCAAAATCGGTGTTGACGGAGCGCTGTACCGCAGTATGGAGTTTACAGGGGAGGGTGTAAAAACACTTTCTATGGACGACCGCCTCTGTATTTGCAATATGACAGTAGAAGCAGGTGCAAAAAACGGTATTTTCCCCGTAGATGATATAACGCGCGAATACTTGAAAAACAGGTGCGAGCGTACACCTGTTGAATACACGGCAGACGAAGATGCTGTGTACGACGAAGTGATAGAAATTAACCTTTCAGAAATAGTGCCAACGGTTAGTTGTCCTCACTTGCCCGAAAATACACACCCGGCAGCAGAACTTTCTCATATAAAAATTGATCAGGTAGTTATAGGTAGCTGCACAAACGGCAGAATGGAAGATATGGAGGCTGCCTATAATGTGCTAAAGGGAAAAAAAGTCGCAACGGGTGTTCGTTGTATTATTATCCCTGCCACAATGGAAATTTACCGTGAATGCATCGTAAGAGGCTATACAACTGCGTTTGTTGATGCAGGAGCTGTTGTTTCAACTCCTACCTGTGGACCTTGCCTTGGCGGCTATATGGGAATATTGGCAGCAGGCGAAAGATGTATAGCTACAACAAACCGTAACTTTGTAGGCAGAATGGGACACACAGAGAGCGAAGTGTATCTTGCAAGCCCGCAGACTGCGGCAACAAGTGCAATATCGGGCTACATCACAGCACCTGAGGAGGGAGAGTAAATGCAAACAAAAGGTAAAGTTTTTAAATACCCCGACAATGTTGATACAGATGTGATCATTCCTGCAAGATATTTGAACACCTCAGATGCAGCGGAGCTTTCAAAGCATTGTATGGAGGATATTGACGCAGAGTTTGTAAATAAGCTATCATCAGGCGATGTAATAGTTGCAGGCTGGAACTTCGGCTGTGGGTCATCCCGTGAACACGCTCCTTTGGTTATAAAAACGAGTGGTGTGGGTTGCGTAATAGCTAAGAGCTTTGCAAGAATTTTTTACAGAAATGCAATCAATATAGGTCTGCCTATCTTAGAATGTGAGCAGGCAGCAGAGGAAATATGTGCGGGTGATGAGGTAAGCGTGGACTTTGACACAGGTGTTATTACAAATATCACAACTAACAAAACCTATCAGGCTCAGCCTTTTCCTGAATTTATTCAGAATATTATAAAATCAGGCGGACTTTTAGCCTCGCTGAAATAGAGGTGTTATGAATGGATAAAAATATAGCGGTTATTCGTGGTGATGGTATAGGTCCTGAGATAATAAATGAAGCCATAGCCGTTCTTGATAAAATCGCACAAAAATATAATCACAAGTTCACATACACAGATGTTTGTATGGGTGGTTGCGCTATTGATAAATATGGTGAACCCCTGCCGGATGCTGAACTTGCAAAATGTGTTAATTCTGACAGTGTATTGCTTGGCGCAGTAGGCGGAGCTAAGTGGGATACCGTTCCCGGACATTTAAGACCTGAAAAAGGACTTTTAAAGCTTCGTTCAGGTATGCAGGTTTACTCTAACAACAGACCTGCAAAAATCTGGCCTCAGCTCGCGTCAGCTTCACCCCTTAAAGAGTCGATAGTAAAAAAGGGTATTGACTTTATCATTGTGCGTGAGCTTATTGGTGGAATTTATTTCGGCAAGCACGAAACAAAAGAGCAAAACGGAGAAATGTGTGCAATAGATGAACTTATTTACCGTGAGTCAGAAATCGAAAGAATAGCAAGAATCGGTTTTGAAACTGCACGAAAAAGAAACAAAAAGCTATGCTCAGTAGAAAAGAGCAATGTATTAGACTCAAGCAGACTGTGGAAAAGTGTGGTTACAAAGCTTTCAAGAGAGTACCCCGATGTTGAGCTTTCTCATATGCTTGTTGACAACTGTGCAATGCAGATTGTAAAAGACCCTTCGCAGTTTGATGTCATAGTTACTGAAAATATGTTTGGCGACATTTTGTCCGATGAAGCTTCGCAAATTACAGGTTCTATCGGCATGATTCCCTCGTCAAGTTTAGGTAGTACTACTCGCGGAGTGTATGAGCCAATTCACGGCTCTGCTCCCGATATTGCAGGCAAAGATATTGCAAACCCCATAGGAACAATACTTTCTGTTGCTATGATGTTAAGGTTTAGTTTTGATATGGCAGATGAAGCTGATGCAATAGAAGACGCTGTGTCAAAGGTATTGGATAAAGGTTATCGCACAGCTGACATTATGCAGGAGGGCTGTATAAAAGTAGGCTGCAGTGAAATGGGTAAACTTATAATTGATAACATATAAAAAATCAGCAGGTTTTAACCTGCTGATTTCTTATATGACCATTCCGCCGTTTACATTTAAAACTGCTCCTGTTGTGAATGATGAGTGTTCATCGTCTGCAAGGAAATATATGGCACGCGCTACATCCTTGGGTGTGCCGATTTTATCTAACGGGATTTCCTCTATAACTCCTTTTAAATCTTCTTTTGTAAGGTTATTGTTCATTTCTGTATCAATGAGCCCCGGAGCAACACAATTTACACGGATACCGGAGGGTGCAAGCTCTTGCGCCAACGCCTTTGTAAGACCTATGACTGCAGATTTGGCAGCGGAGTAGTGCACTTCGCAGGAAGCGCCCTGGACACCCCACATTGATGATACATTAACGATTGAACCTGATTTTTTATTTATCATATAAGGAAGCACAGCCTGTAACACATTGTACATACCGTCAACATTTACGGAAAACATTTTCCTCCACTCTTGTGGGGAGATTTCTGTAAATAATTTTTGCTGAGCAATTCCTGCGTTGTTTACTACAACATCTATATGTCCCAAATCGTTGGTGCATTGTGTAATGACAGATTTCATCTGCTCAAAATCTGCCACATCGCCCTGATAAATGTAAGCGGAACGCCCCATAGAGCGAATGTTATCGGCAACTTCGTCAGCCTTTTCCTTGTTATTTAAATAGTTTATCCCTACATCGTAGCCCTTTTGTGCAAAGTAAATAGCACAAGCTCTGCCTATACCGCGGGATGCGCCTGTTATAAATACTGTTTTTTTCATAAGTACACCTCGCAATCATTTTATCACAAGTAAAACTTTAATTCAAGTCTTTGGGCACTTCTTCTTTTTGCACTAGGGCAATATTTTCCAAATATTCAGCTTTTACACACACCTCTATAGTTGAATCGTTCAAAACGGTGTAGCTTACTTCTGAAGTTTTTAAAGTGGAGTTTGGTGCAACTTCTTCTTCAAGCTTTTGCATTATCTGTGCTGCACCGAAATCTGCCACACTGCCGTCAGAAAGTAATTCTTCGTGCAGGGTGATTTCTTCATAGGATTTCTTTGTAAATCCTAACCCAAAAAGAGTGTAGCGCTTTTCGGTTGCATCAAATTCTTTATAAGGGGATATGTTTTTATGAAAAAGCGGAATATCCTTGCCAAAAAAGTGCAGGGTATAGTGATTTTTTGTGTTGCCTGTTTCGTGCCGTGTTGTAGAAATTTTCGAAAAAACCTCTCGCCTGTCATACCACACACGGGCTAAAATCTCGGCATCCGCCCTCACATATCGGTCTAACATCTTTGCAGGAACAGGGATTTTTCCTGTTACAAGCACAGTGCCTGCAAGGACAGTTTCGCCTTTTTCTACCACGGGGACGCCGTTTTTTACTGTCATATTTTCAATTATTGCGTCTTTCGACGCTACAATGTTGCAATAATCTGAGGGTGAAAATATTTCAGGGACTTCTATTTTTTCCCTTACATCCACAATGACTTTTGAGCCTTTTTTTTCTACCCAAAGCCAAGCAAGCTCAGGTATTGACAAAAGGGCGTCTTTTTTTAATTCCTGTTGGTCAATGCGAGATATAGGCATTCCGATTTTTAAACCTGATTCGTTGAGTGCGGAAATAATTTTATCTTCGGGGATTTTATAGTTCCCCCGCACCTCAATATCCCACACAAACTGATTTGCAGATATTACCGCAATTAAGAAAATAAGCACGCCAAAAAGTGCAATTTTGCGCTTTTTGTACCTCCTCAAAAAGAAGGGAAAACCGTGCTTTACATTTATGTGAACGGTGACTCCTGTGTGATAGGCAATGGTGGCAAGCTTTTTAAAAGCAGAAACAGAAATCTTACACCGAACAGAGTAAGGAGAAATCTTTTTTATATCCCAAAGTAAAATTTTGCGGTTTGCACACACATTGATAAAGCGCTCGCAAAATCTTCCTGTAACGGTTATAGTAAGGTAACCTCTGAAATATGAAATTAAAGCAGGAACGCTCAAATATATCAACTCCTGAGTTTGGAAAATTCAATAGATACAATATAGCCTGTGATACATATTTCTTCATCGGTAATTATAGTAATGTCAAGGTCAGCACCATGTAGCTCTATCATCATTTCTTTGGCAGAAAGGGAGATTTTGTCCGATTCATATTCTAATATTGACTTGTAGTTTTCGATTCGTAGCTCGCGATTTGACATCATAGTGATACGAGGTATGTCAAAGAGTATATCTTCAGGAATATCCAAGGTTTTTGCGATTTTTTTCGGTATGTTGTGCTTTGCGGTTTTGCGCTTTTTCATAAATTCACCTCCGTAATACTTATGCGGGCAAATTCATATAAATTACATGAGGTGAGCTTATGAAAGACAAGAAAATTTTAATGACTTTTCTTTTGTTTTTTGCTATAATTTCACTAATATCAAAGACAGAGACAGTAACCACGGCTTGCCAGAATGCACTAAAACTATGTGCGGTGTCTGTTATTCCTGCGCTTTTCCCCTTTTTTGTAATGACAGGACTTATGGTAAATACAGGTGTAGTGGCATTTTTAGGAAAACTCCTTGCACCAATATCAAAAGTACTTTTCAAAACTTCAGGCACAGGTGCTGTTGTGTTTATAATAGGAATTTTATGCGGATACCCCACGGGAGCAAAGGTGATTTCAGACCTTTACCTGAATGGTAAGCTTACAAAAGAGGAGTCGGAGCGACTGCTTGCCTTTTGTAACAATTCAGGCCCGCTTTTTGTAATTGGTGCAGTTGGGGCAGGAATGTTGGGAAACAAACAGTCAGGAATGTTACTATACTGTATTCATGCACTGTCTGCGGTTATAACGGGTGTGTTTTTGTCCTTTTTTGCAAAGAAAAAGGAGTTAAAAGTACCTATTGATATGAATGTTGTAAGTCTTGGCGAGGCGTTTACCCAAAGCGTGGAAAGTGCAGTAAAATCGATTTTAAATGTTTGCGGTTATGTGGTGTTTTTTGCCTGCTTTCTCTCGGTTGTTTCCCCTTATATTCCAGGCGTTTTTATAAAATCGCTTTTTGAAGTGACGGTAGGCGCTAAGTACATCATATCAAGCGGATTTTCAAAAGAACATATCCTCACACTGCTTTCAGGCACAATAGGCTTTGGGGGATTTTGTGTGTACTTTCAGGTAAGAGGGGCAGTGGCTAAAGCTTGCCTTTCCACGAGGTGTTATCTTTTCGGAAAAACCTTGCAGATGACAGTTTCTATGATAATTATGAAAATTTATCTTTTCATAAACAGCGATGTGGAAGCCTTTGCACCTGTGGCTACTGTACGCACAGCGTTTCATATATCATATGTGATGTTGTTTGCGTTTTTATTGTGCTTAGTATTCACCTTGCGCCGTTTGACAAAGAAAATCTAATATGCTATATTTATAACTGCAAAGGAGCAGTTATTATGTTTTGTTATACTCTTGACAACAAAAGATACCACACCCTAAATTACCACCTTTTAAAAACCTTTGGTGAAAAGGTTTACAAGGCGGTAATTGATGCAGGGTTTTCATGCCCTAATATTGATGGAAAATGTGGTTTTGGAGGTTGCGCTTATTGTTCGGACGGGTCAGGGGAATTTACCAACGATGCAAGCCTTTCAATAACTGAGCAATTACAGAAAGAATATGACAGAATATCAAAAAAACATAAAAATCCCAAGCTGATTGCGTATTTTCAGGCGCACACTAATACCTACGCACCTGCCTGCGTTCTGAGAGAAAAATACGATGAGGCTCTTGCGTTTTGCGATGTTGTGGGATTGAGCATAGCCACAAGAGCGGATTGTATTGACGAAAGTATCGCAGACCTGTTAAAAGAATATGGGGATAAAACCTACTTAACTGTGGAGTTGGGTTTACAGACAGTGCACGATAGAACAGCAAAAGATTTTAACAGAGGCTATGATTTTTCTGTGTTTTTAAAGGCATATAAGCTTTTAAAAGAAAGAAACATCCGAGTGTGTGTCCATATTATAAACGGACTTTACGGAGAAACAAAAGACGATATGATAACCACTGCTAAAGTGGTGGGTCGCCTTCGCCCTGATGCTGTAAAAATTCACCTTTTACATATAGTAAAGGGCACATTATATGCCAAACTCTATCAGGAGGACAAGCTCACGCCACTTACAAAAGACGGCTATGTGGATATTGTATGCCGACAGTTAGAGGTATTGCCCCCAGAAAGTGTAATTGAGCGAATTACAGGCGACGGAGGGAAGAAAAACTTAATCGCACCCCTTTGGAGTTTGGATAAAATTTCAGTCCTCGCAGGAATTGACAAAGAAATGGCGGCAAGAAACACATATCAAGGCATAAATTTTCTTGACTAAAAATGTAAAATGTAGTAAAATAAATTGTATGTATATTCATCTACGAAAGGTTTGAGATAAATGGAAAAATTAGGTCTTAACGAGATAAGAGAAAAATTCCTTTCATTCTATGAATCAAAGGAGCATTTGCGTTTAAAAAGCTTTTCGCTTGTCCCTGAAAACGACCCCAGCTTGCTCTTGATTAATGCGGGTATGGCACCCTTAAAGCCATATTTTACAGGCAGACAAAAGCCACCCAAATCAAGGGTAACAACCTGCCAGAAGTGTATCCGTACACCTGATATTGAGCGTGTTGGAAAAACGGCACGCCACGGCACATTCTTTGAAATGCTGGGTAACTTTTCATTTGGCGACTATTTTAAACACGATGCCACAAAGTGGGCTTGGGAGTTTGTAACAGAAGTTCTTAATCTTCCCAAAGACCGCGTGTGGATTTCTGTATATGAAGAAGATAACGAAGCAATTGAAATCTGGACAAACCATGTAGGTGTTGACCGTGACCATATTGTAAAAATGGGCAAAGAGGACAACTTCTGGGAAATTGGTCAGGGTCCCTGTGGTCCTTGCTCTGAGCTTTACTTTGACAGAGGCGAAGAATTCGGCTGTGGCTCGCCCGATTGTAAGGTTGGTTGTGAGTGTGACAGATTCGTTGAATTCTGGAACCTTGTTTTTACCCAGTTTGATAAACAGGAAGATGGCACATATTTACCCTTAGAGCACCCAAACATTGACACTGGTATGGGTCTTGAGCGTATTGCCTGCATTATGCAGGGTGTTACATCCCTTTTTGATGTTGACACAATAAAGAGTATCCGTGATGCAGTTTGTGCTAAAGCCAATGTAGAATACGGCAAAAATGCAGAAACAGATGTTTCTATCCGTGTTGTAACAGACCATATAAGAAGCACAGTATTTATGATGTCTGACGGCGTTAACCCGTCAAACGAGGGCAGGGGCTATGTTTTAAGAAGACTTTTGCGCCGTGCTGCCCGTCATGGCAGATTGTTAGGAATTAAAGGCACATTCCTTTATGAATTAGCGAATAAGGTTATTGAAGCATCTAAGGGTGCGTACCCCGAACTTTTGGAAAAGGGCGACCTTATCAAAGGCAAAATTCAAAAAGAGGAAGAGCGCTTTGCTCAGACAATTGACGCAGGCTTTGCTATTTTAAACAGCTTCTTAGAAGAAGGAAACGGCAAAGTATTTTCAGGTGAGAACGCATTTAAATTATACGATACTTATGGTTTCCCCATTGATTTGACAAGAGAAATCTTGGCAGAAAAGGGCATCGAAATCGACGAAGAAGGCTTTGTGCGCGAAATGAACGAACAGCGCGCAAGAGCTCGTGCCAGCGCTAAAATGACAGAAGTAGGCTGGGAGGATAAAATAGCAGATGCGCTCGTTTCTGTTGAGCCTACGGAATTTGTTGGATATGACAATTTAGAATGTGATGCCAAGGTTATTTTAGTCCTTAACGACACAGAGGGCAAAGATACATTAGACACAGGCGACACAGGTATTGTAGTTTTAGATAAAACACCCTTCTACGGCGAAGGCGGCGGTGAAGTTGGCGATGTTGGTAAAATTGCAGGCGCTAAAGTTACCGATACAAAGAAAACTGCCGACGGCAAATACTACCACTTTGTAAAGGTTGAAGAGGGCAGTATCTCAGCAGGTGATAATGTTTGTGCATCAGTATCCCCTACAGTGCGTACACTCATTCAGGCAAACCACAGTGCAACGCATCTTTTGGATTCAGCACTCAAAAATGCTTTGGGTGACGCTGTAACCCAGTCGGGTTCACAGGTTACGGCAGACAGACTCCGTTTTGACTTCACATTAGACAGAGCAGTAACGGCAGAAGAATTAGAAAGTGTCGAAGCTGAAGTAAATACAAAAATTTTAGAGGCGTTACCTGTTTCTTGGGAAGAAATGCCCATAGATAAAGCAAAGGAAATGGGCGCAGTTGCGGTGTTTGGTGACAAATATGGCGACACAGTAAGAGTTGTTTCTATGGGGGATTATTCTATAGAGCTCTGTGGTGGTTGCCATGTATCTAACACTTCTCAAATTGGCTTATTTAAGAT
>JAGBXV010000010.1 GCA_017629115.1 Clostridia bacterium
GGTAAACTCCCCGAAGGTGCAAAAGTTTTTGTTGATTATGATGAATTGCTCGATTCGGGCTTGGTTGATGCTGTAATGCTTGCAAACTTTTTCCACGAGCATGCAGATTTTGCTATGAAAGCTATGGAAAAGGGTATTGCGGTTTTGAGTGAAACAACAGCGGCTCCCTCGTTGGGTAAGTGTGTTGACTTGGTAGAAACGGCAGAGCGCACAAACGGAAGATATATGCTTGCCGCAAACTGCCTATACTTCCCTAATGTACACGCTATGAAGAAGTATGTTGAAGAAGGCTCAATGGGTAAAATTATTTCTGGTAATGCGGAATATTGGCATGCAGGAGAGCCTAATCCTAATGAAGTTGTTGATGAAAACAATGTTCATTGGAGAAAAATGCTTCCTTCTTGCTATTATAATATGCACACATTAGGACCTTTGATGTACATCACAAATTCAATGCCTGTCAAGGTGTCCTGCAAAGCTACATATGACCCTGATTGGTGTGCGGCTCGTAATAAATATCAGGACAGCCCTGCGGCACAGGTAATTACTGAGATGGATAATGGTGCTGTGTTCAACACAACGGGGTGCAACAACATTTTCCCCACAAGTAAGTGGTACAGACTTGCCTGTGAACAGGGTGCGTTAGAGACTGTAAAGTTTGAGGGTGGCAAGGATTTAATAGTTGCGAAGGGTCATTGCGATGAGCTTTCTACAATAAGATATGACTGGGTAACATCGGGCGTTATAGATGCTGACGATTATAAAAAAGGCACAGCGGAATCAACTGGTCATGGCGGTATTGACTACTTTGTTGGTTATTACTTCATTAAGTATATGAAGGGTGAATATGAGCCGTTTTTGGATGTATATCGTTCAACAATGCTTTCCGCTAACGGAATTTTAGCTTGGTATAGCGTGCTTTCAGACGGCAAGGAATATCCTGTTCCGGACTTTAGAAAAAAAGAAGACAGAGATAAAGTGCGGGGCGACTACAGAATGCCTTTTGCAAAGAGATACGAGGATATTACACTTCCTTGCAGAATGGATAAAAAAGACGAATTTACAGGTTGCGACTTATAAAAACAAAGAACTCAAGCATTCGCTTGAGTTCTTTGTTTTTTGAAAGTTTGTTTTTAGCTTTCTACAGCAACCAGCAGTCCGCCGATTTCTGCATAGTATGAGCACAATACTCCGCAGGGAGAAATTTCTATATCAGCTGAAGGGAAGTCACCCAAAATAGACTTTTTTAATTCGTTGGCGAAGGATTCGTTCCGGCAATGAGCTATTCGTACTTTGCCTCCTCGAAAACCTGCTGATTTGATGTGTTCGTAAAGGTTTAAAAGTGCCTTCTTTTCGCCACGGGGTTTAGACAAAGGTTCAAGTGTTCCTATGCTCGATGCTGTGCCAACAATTCTTATACCTAAAAGTCCTACGATTTGTGCAAGGGCTGGGCTGACTCTGCCGTTTCGTGCAAAGTTGGTTAAAGATTCCAGGCAAAAGAAAAGGCGAGTGCGTTTTTTGTATTCTTCGATTTTTTCTTTTATTTCTTCAAAGGGGAGTTTTTTATTAATGAACTCCTTTAATTTTTCAATAATAAGCTTTAGTTCAGGACCTGCTGAAAGGGAATCTATGATGTGAATTTTTGTATCTTTGCTTGTTTCTTGATAGAGTTTTTTTGCGTTCATTGCGGATGTGTAACTACCCGATAAACCGCTTGTTATAGTAACGGCAAAAATATTATCAGCGCCCGAAAAAGCCTCTTGCCAATCGTAAATATTGGGGCAGGATGTGCGGGTTTTTTCCTTGGTTGTTTTTAACTCCTGTACCATTTTTGGAATATCTGCTTCGGGAGTATCTATATATTCTGTGTCGCCGATATTTACCTTAAGCGGAACGCAGGAATAGGGGATATCCTCTAAAGTATATACATTTGATGATGAATCTGCTACTATTTTGTAATTCATTGTGTCCTCCATAAGGGTAATTGTCTACAAAACTATTATACATAGTATACGATACTATGTCAAGATATTTTGTAAAAATTTGCACTATGATAACAATTTTCGTAAATTATTTTAGCCAGCTGTTCTGTCTGTATTCGTCTATAAATATTTGAGAAATTTCTTCGGGAGATTCAACACATCCGCCGAAAAGCCACTTTTTTATTACGGCGTTAAAGCCGCTCTTGAAAAATTCGATATGGTAAAGAATGTTTTTGTTTATTTTGTATTTTTCGGCGAGTGCTTTATCGTACTGATAGATGACAGGTTGATTGTCGTAGCCTAATTTGAAGTATGTTTTATAAAAAAGTTGGTTCTCATTTATGTGATAAAGCATCTTCAGAAAGTTTTCTGCGTTGTAGGGATTGGTGTGGTCAACTTCCGCCATTACAGATTCCAACTCTTTTGACAATTCTTCGTGGAGTTTGTCAGCAAGGTCGTAGATGTCCAAATAATTTGCATAAAAGGTGCTGCGATTAATATGAGCATCCTTGCAGATGTCGGCTACGGATATTTTGTGAATATCTGTGTTTTGCAGGCGGTTCATAAAAGCGCGCCTTATTTTTTCTTGAGATTCTTTCCTTCTTTTGTTATTTTTTGTGTTCATATTTCCCCCATTATTCCGACAATTGTTGTCAAATTGATGATTGTTTTTCTGTTTTTATTATAATATAATTTGATTAACAAAACAACTGTTGTTTTAATAAAAATTATATTGGAGGAAAAAATAATGAAAAAAAGCAGTTTTGTTGCATTGGTATTGGGAACTATAAGCGGTATGTTTTTCGCGCTTGGTATGTGTATGGCATTACTTCCTGAGTGGAATGCATTTCGTCCCGGTGTTGTAATGGGTGTTGTAGGTATTGTTTTGGGGCTTGTCACATTTGCAATCTGGCTCAAAATGACAGGCAAAGAACCGATAAAACTTAGTCCGAAGACCGTATTTTCTGTAGTGGTAGGTATAGTGGGTGCGCTCCTCTTGGGCGTAGGAATGTGCTTCTGTATGGTTTGGAATAAAATGGTTTTAGGTATCGTTATCGGAATGGTAGGAATTGTTGTTTTGCTTTCCTTGATTCCTTTGACTAAGGGATTAAAGTAATGGTGAATACACGCACGCTGTTATTTGCAAAATTAAATTTTATATTAAATTTTGTTTTTGCAGTTTACAATTTTGCTCTTGGTATTACAATGAATTCTTTGTGGTTTTTGGTGTCAGGTGCATATTATATTGTATTGGCTGTGATGAGGTTTGGAGCTGTTGCTATGAGCAGGCGGGAATCTGACGGAATATTTATGTTGATGAAGAAAGGGAAGAAAAATGGCGAAATCAAAGATAGTAAAAGCAACTAAAAAGATAGAAGACACGGTGGTGTCGGGCTACAAAAAAATTGAAAATGCCGTGGTATCTACATATGAAAAGATAGAAGATAAATTTGTGGAAAACTATCTGACTAAAGACGGAGAAACGGTAGAAGAAGCAAAGAAAAGACTTAAAAAATAAAAGTGAGGGCGTGGCCCTCACTTTTATTTTTTAAACATTGTTCCGATACCTGTATCAGTGAAAATTTCTAAAATTATTGAGTGCAGAATTCTGCCGTCAATAATATGTACACGGTTAACGCCTTTGGCAACTGCGTCCATGCAAGCGCGGCTCTTTGGAATCATACCGCCTGAGATTGTGCCGTTTTCTATTAAGGCTTCGGCGTTTTCTGTTGTAATTTCAAAGATAATGTTACCTTCGTTATCTTTTACACCCTCAACATCTGTTAAGTAGATGAGTTTTTCGGCGCCCATTGCTGTAGCTACAGCTGATGCTACTGTGTCGGCATTGATGTTATAGCTTTGGCCATTTTTATCTGTACCGATGGGGGCGATAACGGGGATGTATTCGTCCTCGCAAAGAGATTTAATAATGCTTGAATTTACTTTTGTTATTTTGCCTACAAAGCCTACATCGACTTTGTTGCCCTCGGTGTCCTCTGTTAAGGGTTCGCACTCGATGATTCGTCCGTCGATACCGCAAAGCCCAACAGCATTACCGCCGTTTATGTTGATATTTGAAACGACTTCTTTATTTGTTTTGCCCACCAAAACCATCTGAGCAATTTTAATTGTATCAGCATCTGTTACCCGTAAGCCGTTTACAAATTCGCTTTCAACATTGTGGGTTTTTAATTCTGCCGAAATATCAGGGCCGCCGCCGTGAACGATAACGGGGTTCATACCTACATATTTTAAAAGAGTGATGTCCTCCATTACAGTTCTTTTTAAGTCCTCGTTTATCATAGCGTTGCCGCCGTATTTAATAACGATTGTTTTGTTGTGAAGCTTCTGTATGTAGGGGAGTGCTTCAGTAAGTATACCGGCGCGTTTGATGAGTTCGTCTATTGTCTGCATGATTTTTCCTCCTTAAATATAGTAGCCGGGCATATCAAGACCTTCGCATTCGGGAAGGTCAAAGAGCAGGTTCATATTCTGAAGAGCCTGTCCGGCTGCGCCCTTAACTAGATTGTCGATTGTGGCAACTACGATAACACGGTTTAAACGGGTGTCTACCGTTAAGCCGATGTCAACATAGTTTGAACCTGTAATGTTTTTGACCTCGGGGAGAGTATCTAAAACCCTTACGAATTTTTCGTTTTTATAGAATTCTTTATACATATTCAAGAGTTCTTCTTTGGTGTAGGTTTTTTTAAGATTTGCATACTCTGTAACCAAAATGCCGCGCTTCATAGGAACTAAGTGAGGTGTGAATGAAAGCACAATGTCCTCGCCAGCGAGCAACGATAATTCCTGTTCGATTTCTGATGTGTGGCGGTGGGTTGCGATCTTGTATGCCTTCATTGTTTCTGTGCATTCTGCAAAATGTGTCTGAAGTGCCAAGCCTCTTCCTGCACCCGATACGCCTGATTTTGCATCTATAATGATGTTTTTAGTTTCTACAGCGCCGTTTGCAACCAAGGGTGCGAGACCTAATATTGAGCAGGTGGTGTAGCAACCGGGGTTGCCTATGAGGGTTGCTTTTTTAATTTCTTCTCTATGTAACTCGCAAAGTCCGTAAACTGACTGGTCGAGCAATTCGGGGCAAGCGTGTTCTACACCGTACCATTCTTCGTATACATTGATGTCGTTGTATCTGAAGTCGCCTGATAAGTCGATAACTTTTAAGCCTTTTGAATGTAATTCCTTAATTACTTCGTGTGATACACCGTGGGGGAGTGCTGTGAACACAACATCGCACTTTTTGGCAGCTGTGTCTGCGTCTGCTTCCTCCAGTACAATATCACAGATGCCACGGAGTGATGTAAACACATCGGACATTTTCTGTCCTGCGTAGGTTTTTGATGCAAGCATTGTGATTTCTGCATCTTTATGAGAGCAAAGGAGTCTTACCAATTCAGCTCCTGCGTACCCTGTTGCGCCTAAAACGCCAACCTTAATCATAATGTAACTTCCCTTCAAAAATAATATGTGAATTATTATACAATAAAATGTATAAAAATGCAATACATATTTGTAATAAATTTCCCGTTTAAAAATGGAATAAATTGTCTATAATGTGCAGTGTAACACAAAACAGAGGTGAAATCAATATGAAAAGGAAAATTTTTTTAAGATGTATAATATGTGCATTTTTATTGGTGGTTCTGGTGGTAGGCGTAGCGGAGTACCTGCAGCGAGATATATCCGACGGTATCGTGCGGCTTCATATTATAGCTAACAGCGATTCGGAGGATGACCAGCGGATAAAAATTGAAGTGCGCGATGCGGTGCTTGCGGCGCAAAAAGAAATCTTTCCCGACGGAATAAAAAAAGAACTGTCGCCACAGGAAAGTGAACTTTTGACGGCGACGGCGCAAAGGGTTTTGGGGGAACAGGGTGTTGATTACGGTGTTCGTGTTGAAATGGGGAAATACTACTTTCCTACTAAAAAATACGACAATATAACCTTGCCTGCAGGAGATTATGATGCGGTGAGAGTGGTATTAGGTCAGGGTGAAGGGCGTAACTGGTGGTGCGTTATGTATCCGCCGTTGTGCTTCACGGAAAGTATGCTGGGTATAGCGGAGGACGAAAGCAAAGATATATTAAAGGAAGAAATGGGTAAGTTTGGGTACGAAATTATATCCGAAGAAAACATAAAAACTGTACCTGCATTTAAAATAGTAGAAATATGGCAACAGTTCAAGGAAAAACTAAAGAAATTTTTGTAACAAAGAAGAAATAATAGTTTAATAAAACTATATTTTGCAAGGGAAAAAATCAGTGCTACAATATGGTGTATAAAAGGGCGAAAAAGGGCGTAGTGTGCGTATTTATGATATGTAGCACATCTCGTTCTTTTTGTTTTTTAAAGGATGTTTTTTCCACAATATCTTGTATATTACAGTTATATTTCAAAAAAATTAAAAAAATTGAAAAAAAGGGTTGCAAAATACGCTTCAATGGTTTATAATGTAATTAAAGTGGTTGAAAGTGGTGCAAAAAGGATGAAAGGAGGCCGCGAAAAATGTTTTTTGGTGAATATCAGCATACTCTCGATGCGAAGGGCAGAATGTTCGTTCCTGCCAAGTTTCGTGATGAGTTGGGTGAAAAATTCATAGTTACAATCGGCCTCGACAGATGCCTTTTTGTATTTCCTATGGATGCCTTTATGGTTTACAAGGAAAAGCTTGACGCTATATCTTTGGCTAACCGTGACGCAAGAGAATTTACAAGATTCTTTTTCGCGGGCGCGGGCGAGTGCGAGCTTGATAAACAGGGCAGAATTATGTTGCCTGCCAAGCTTCGTCAGTATGCAAAGTTAGAAAAAGATGTGACAGTAGTAGGTGTTTCCGGACGCGTTGAAATCTGGGATAAGGAAAGCTGGGAGTCGACTCACAGCATTGAAAACTTCAGCCCCGATGAATTTTCGGAAAAAATGGAGCTTTTAGGTTTCTAATCGGAGGATAACAATGGAGTTTCATCATGTTTCGGTTCTCTTGCACGAGACTATTGACGGTTTGAATATAAACCCCAACGGCATTTATGTTGACGGAACTATGGGCGGCGGCGGACACAGTAGAGAAATTTTAAAAAGTCTTGACGGTGGAAAACTGATTGGTTTTGACCGTGATGAGACGGCAATCGGCGTGTGTCGCGAGAGACTTTCCGAGTTTGGCGACAGAGTAGAATTTGTAAACAGGAATTTTTTTGAAATAAAGAAAGTTTTAAGAGAACTTGGTATAGATACAATTGACGGTGCGGTGCTGGACTTGGGAGTTTCGTCTCATCAGCTTGATACGGCAGAAAGAGGTTTTTCTTATCAGCACGATGCGCCACTTGATATGCGCATGAATAGGCGCGACACTCTTACTGCTAAGGATGTGGTAAACACATACACAAAAGAGCAGTTGGCGGACATTATCTTTCGCTACGGCGAGGACAGATGGGCAAAAAGAATTGCTGAGTTCATAGTGGCAGAAAGAGAAAAAGAAGAAATATTGACAACGGGAAGACTCGTTGAAGCCATAAAGAAGGCAGTCCCTAAAGGTGCAAGGCAGGATGGCCCGCATCCTGCCAAAAGGACTTTTCAGGCAATAAGGATTGAGGTAAACTCAGAGCTTGCAGGTTTAGAGCAAGCGGTACGAGATTTTATTGATGTACTTGCGCCGGGAGGAAGGTTATCTATAATAACATTCCACTCTTTAGAGGACAGAATAGTAAAGACGGTATATGCAGAATGTGCAAAAGGTTGCATCTGCCCGCCGGAGATTCCGGTTTGTATTTGCGGTAAAAAACCTTTGGGCAAAGTAATCACTCGAAAAGCGATAGCTGCAAGCGACCAAGAATTAGAAGAAAACCCCAGAGCAAGAAGTGCTCATCTTAGAATATTTGAGAAAAAATAAACACAAGGAGGGTTTCAGGATGCGTGAAAACAATCTGGCCTATCAGAACGAAAGAAATTATAACGACATACCGGACAGCCCTCTTCTTAAAAAGTCGACAAATACACGCACAGCAGGTGGAGTTATGATTAAGATTGGAAAGAATAAAAGATTGAAACTTAATACTTCCCAAAACTCCTCGCGCAAGAAAAAGGCCCACGCTGCAAAGGGAACAGTTATATCGGTTGTAGTATTGGCTGCAATGGCGTTTTTGGTGCTTTTCCGTGGTTTGATGATACAGCGCGGTTACGAAAAATTGGAAATGAAAAATGCACAGCTTGCAGCGGTAATATCTGAAAATCAAAAAATACAGTTTAAAATAGATAAGACCCTAGACCTTAAAAACATTGAAAATGTTGCAAAAAATACATACAATATGGGAGAACCCACAAAGGCGCAGACTGTATACATAAATCTTGACCAGACAGAGGAAGTAAAAAAGGTAAGCTCAAACAATTCGTTCTTTGGCGGTATTTCCAACTTTTTCCGTGGCATTGTGGAATATTTTTCATAATAACAAAATAAAGATAAAACAAAATAAACATATTGAAATTTGCGTTAGTGTGAGAGTTTTACTTTCACACTAACTTTTGTAAAGTAGAAGATTAGGAAGGAGAGAACAAAATGGCAATCAGTACACCAAAAACAAGTCTGAGAAAAAGAGCTTCATATGTTTTTGTGGCTTTTTTTGTTCTTTTTTGTATGCTTGCAGTATATCTTCTCAAAATAAATATTATAGACGGTGAAAAACTAAGAACAGGTGCCATTGAACAGCAGACACGAGATTATCAGGTGTCTTCGGCAAGAGGTACAATATATGATAGAAACGGAAAAGCTTTGGCGATTAGCTCTTCGGCGGTAACTATTTCTGTTAACCCCAAAGAAATTGCAGAGGCGGGCTATTCCATTGATGAATTGGCTCAGAAGTTTGCTGAAATTCTTGAGCTTGATGTAGAAACAGTAAAAACGAAAATGACAAAAGACGCGTTGGATGTTGAAATCAAGGCTAAGGTAGAGCCAGAGATTGCTGATCAGATAAGGGAACTTGATTTAACCGGCGTATACTTTAAAGAGGACACAAAAAGATATTATCCTTTTGGAACATTTGCGTCCCATGTATTGGGATATGTAGGTAAAGATAATCAGGGACTTGGTGGAATAGAAATGGTTTACGATTCGGAGCTTTCCGGTGTTCCGGGTCGTGTAGTTACACTTAAGAATGCTCATGGTACAGATATGCCATTTCAGGAGGAGCGCCATATAGATTCTGAAAACGGCCTCAATGTTGTTCTTACTATTGATGAAACTATTCAGCATTTTGCTGAAAAGCATCTGGCAGATGTTTATAACGATGCCGATGCAAAAGAGGGTGCAGCTTGTATTGTTATGGATGTAAAGACGGGCGAAATTCTTGCAATGGCAACAATGCCTAACTTTGATCTTAACAATCCTAATGCCATTACTGACCCTGATGTTTTGACATATTTGGAAGAAATAAAGGAAGACGACGAATATACCGACGACGATTACAATACAGCAGTTGCTGCGGCGCGAAACAAAATGTGGCGTAACAAAGCGGTGGTTGACTCATACGAACCCGGTTCGTGCTTTAAAATTATGACTATGTCCATGGCATTGGAGGAGGGAGTCGTTACGCCCGAGGACCAGTTCTTCTGCTCTGGTGTTAAGGTGGTAGAGGATAGAGACATTCACTGTGCCGAAAGATCGGGTCACGGTGCGCAGACATTCCGTGACGGCGTTAAAAACTCCTGCAACCCTGTGTTTATTGAGGTTGGTCAGAGAGTTGGTATAGATATATTCAAAAAGTACTATGAGGCATTTGGCTTCCGTGATAAAACAGGATTTGACCTGCCCGGTGAAGCGAGTGGTGTATTCTACACAGACGAACAGTTCAATGTGGTAGAGCTTGCTACAGCTTCTTTTGGTCAGGGACCGAAAATCACGCCTCTGCAGCTTATTTCGGCGGTTTCTGCTGTTGCTAACGGTGGTAAGCTTATGAAGCCTTACCTTGTAAAGCAGTTTACCGACGAAAGCGGCACGGTAGTAAAGACAGTCGAACCTACCGTTGTGCGTCAGGTTGTTTCGGAAGAAACTTCAAAAACAGTTTGTGAGCTTTTGGAAAATGCAGTAACGAACGGTTCAGGCCAGAATGCGTACATTAAGGGGTACCGTGTAGCAGGTAAAACAGGTACTTCTGAGAAACTTCCCCGTGGTAGCCATAAATATACAGCGTCATTCGTGGGTTTTGCTCCTGCCAATGACCCTCAGGTTGCTTGTCTGGTTGTGGTTGATGAACCCGCCGGCGGCGCATATTACGGCGGTTTGGTAGCTGCTCCTGCCGTAGGTAAGATATTAGAGGACACACTTAACTATTTGGGTGTTGAGCCTCAGTACACAGAAGAAGAAAAAACAACCATAGATGTTGGCGTTCCTGAAGTTACCGGTATGGAACTAATTGCGGCCAAGAAAAAGCTTTCGGATATGGGATTGAAATATACTATAATAGGTGGCGGCGAAAATGTTGTTCGTCAGATGCCAGCATCAAGCGCAATTGTAAACAGCGGCTCTGTAGTGGTGCTGTATACTGATAATTCGGAAAACAGAATGGTAACGGTGCCTGATGTAACAGGCAAATCCCTTTCTGTAGTTAAATCTAAATTGTCGTCCAACGGACTTAATTTAAGTATTGTTGGTGCAGGGGCGACAGGGTCGTCCTCGGAAAGGACTGTGGCGGCGTCGCAAATGCCTGCAGCAGGAGCAGAAGTGCCGCAGGGAACAGTAGTAAAGGTAGAATTCCGCTTTAAAGATGTTGAGGGAACGGTAGATTAGTAAATAAAGAGGTGAAACGAAAATGAAGTTATCTGAGCTTTTGAGAGAGTGTGCATATGAGAGTATTTCGGGAAATGCGCAAATTGAAATAAGCAAAATATGTTACGACTCGCGAAAGGCAGAAAAAGGCTGCGTTTTCGTTTGCATAGTTGGCTTTGAAACAGACGGTCACAAGTATATAGATAAGGCTATTGCCGCAGGAGCTGATGCCTTAGTGGTGCAGTGCGGAAGTGAGTTGCCCGAAATACCTGACGGTATCACCGTTGTTTATTCGAAGGATACAAGAAAAATGTTGGCGAAAATGTCGGCAATGTACTTTGGTAATCCTCAAAAACATCTTAAGATGATAGGTGTTACGGGTACAAACGGCAAGACTACCGTTACTACACTGATAAAATCGATTCTTGAGTTTAAAGATAAATCGGTAGGATTAATTGGTACAAATGCCAATTATATAAATGGCAGGGAGCTGCCTACAGAGCGTACAACGCCTGAGTCCTACGAGCTTTATGAATTGCTTGCTGCTATGGTAGCAGAGGGTGTAGAATATGTGGTTATGGAGGTTTCGTCTCATTCGCTGGAGCTTTGTCGTGTGTGGGGAATTGAGTTTTTAGTGGGTGCGTTTACAAACCTTACGCAGGACCACCTTGATTTCCATAAAACTATGGAAAACTACAAAAATGCAAAGAAAAAGCTTTTTGATGTGAGCCACAGCGCAGTAATTAATGCTGACGATTCAGCAGGGGCTGAATTTTTAGAAGATTGCCAGTGTGATGCTATATCATATTCAATTGAGTCGCCATCGGATATGCGTGCTTATGACATAAAAATATCTGCTCGCGGTGTAATATTCAATATAGAATATCAGGGAAAGGTTCACAAGGTGCGTCTTGGTATTCCCGGAAAATTTTCTGTTTATAATGCTTTGGCGGCAATTGGCTGTGTGGTAAGCGCAGGCATATCTTTGGAAAGTGCCATTGAGGCTCTTACTTTTGCCAAGGGTGTTATGGGCAGATGCGAAACTGTTTATACAAATACTGATTATACTGTAATTATAGATTATGCACATACTCCAGATGGTTTGGAGAACATAATATCCACGGTTAAGGAGTTCTGTGAAGGGCGTGTGATTACATTATTTGGATGTGGCGGCGACCGTGACCGTACAAAGCGTCCTATTATGGGTCGTGTTGCGGCAAATCTTTCGGATTATTGCATTGTTACATCTGACAATCCAAGAACAGAAAATCCTGCCTCGATTATTGACGATATTATGGTGGGAGTAAAAGGAACTGATTGTGAGTACACTGTTATAGAAAACAGGCGTGAAGCTATTGCTTATGCACTGACCTTTGCAAAACGAGGAGACTGCATTATTCTGGCAGGTAAAGGACACGAAACATACCAGATAATCGGTAAGGAAAAGCATCATTTTGATGAAAGAGAAGTAGTAGCTGAGTGTCTTAAAGGAACAGAGGTGCAAAAATGATACCTTTAAAAATATCAGAAATTCTTGATGCAACAGGCGTAAAGCTTATATCGGGTGAGGTTGGCGGTATGGTTACAGATGTGACAACCGATAGCCGAAAGGTAGTACCCGGTATGCTGTTTGCGGCAATTTGCGGCGAAAACGCCGACGGTCACGATTATATAAAAAGTGCGGTTGAAAAGGGTGCTGAGTGTGTTATTTGCGAAAAAGATGTTGCGCCCTGCGGCACGATTATAAAGGTAGAAAATACAATTGCAGCTCTTGGTAAAATTGCAAGGGCTATTATGCGTAAGCTCTGTGTGCCTGTGGTTGGTCTTACCGGAAGCGTAGGCAAAACTACCACCCGTGATATGACATATGCGGTGGTATCAAAGATGTTTAACACCTTAAAAAATCAGGGGAATTTCAATAATGAATTAGGCGTTCCGTTAACAGTTTTTTCTGCCGACGAGAGTGTTGAGGCGGCGGTTATTGAAATGGGTATGGATAATTTTGGCGAAATTGACAGACTATCCTACATCGTAAACCCCACGGTTTCCATAATAACAAACATAGGAATGTCGCATATTGAAAGACTTGGCTCTCAGGAAAATATCTACAAGGCAAAGTCTGAAATATTTAAAAATACAAAGCATTCGGGAACGGTAATTTTAAACGGCGACGATAAAATTCTGATGGCTCACAAAGACGAAATAACTCAAAAGGTTATTACTGTGGGTGTCGAAAATATAGATGCGGATATTGTTGCCAAAAATATAGAGGCAACAAAAAGCTGCGTATCCTTTACAGCTTGCGGTATGGGTAAAGAAATTGACATTACTCTGCCTGTGCCTGGAGAACACAATGTACTTAATGCGTTGTTGGCTGTGGCTACGGGATTGGTTTTTGAAATCCCAGGTAAAGAGATTAAAGATGCGTTGCAGAATTTTTCTATGACGCATATGCGTATGGATATAATAAAATGCAAAAAAGTTACAATTATTAACGACTGCTACAATGCAGCCCCCGCGTCAGTTGCGGCAGCGCTTGCGGTGTTGGGTAAGTACGACAACAGAAAGGTTGCAGTATTGGGTGACATAGCGGCACTTGGTTCTTACAGCTATAAGGCTCATTATGGTCTGGGTGCTGATGTAGTTAAAAATGGTATTGATTTATTGATAACAATAGGTACACACTCAAGGCACATAGCCGAAAGTGCGTACGAACACGGAATGGATGGAGCAAATATAGTGTCCGTTGATACTGTGGACGAAGCCTACCCCGTGATTATGTCGTCAATCAGAGAAGGCGATGTGGTTTTGGTTAAAGCTTCGCGCGTTATGGCGCTTGAGCGAGTAAGTGCTTTTTTGAAAAATAATTTTTAATAATCTTAAGAAAAAGGGAGCTGATTTCTTTGAATACAGGTGCAATACTTACTACAATAGGGGTATCGCTGTTGGTGTGCGTGGTACTTACGCCCGTGCTTATCCCTGTCTTAAGAAGGTTAAAGTTCGGTCAGGAAATAAGAGAAGAAGGTCCTGCCTGGCACGCAAAGAAAAGCGGAACTCCCACTATGGGCGGCATTGCTATTGCCATTGGAGTGAGTGTAGCGGCACTGGTAGCAGGAATTGCGTTTTCGCTTAATGCTCATGCTTTAGTTTGTATGGCAGGCGGTGCGTTTTTATTCGGTTTTGTTGGTTTCGTGGACGACTACATAAAAGTAGTTAAAAAGAGAAATCTCGGACTTACCTCAAAGCAAAAATTCTTAGCACAGCTTCTTGTTACGGTGATAGTTTCCGTGTATGCTATGTATTCCGGCGTGATTGACAGTTCGATTATTATACCTTTTATAAAGTCGCCTGTTAATTTGGGAATATTTACAGTATTCCTAATAGTGTTTGTTCAGTTGGCTGTTGTAAACAGCGTAAACTTAACAGACGGACTTGACGGACTTGCGTCATCAGTTACGCTTGTGGTTTCATCATTTCTTACCATTTGCGCGATTAAAATGGGCAATAATGAGGTTGCTGTATTTATGGGGGCAACTTCTGCTGCTTGTTTAGGATTTTTATTTTTTAATGCAAATCCTGCCCGTATCTTCATGGGTGATACAGGCTCGCTGTTTTTGGGAGGCTGCGTGGCGCTTGGTGCTATAATGCTTAAGCTCCCCCTGATATTGATTCTTGCAGGCGGGGTATACTTGTGCGAAACGCTCTCAGTAATTTTGCAGGTTGCTTCATTTAAGCTTACAGGAAAAAGAATTTTTAAAATGAGTCCCATTCATCATCATTTTGAA
>JAGBXV010000011.1 GCA_017629115.1 Clostridia bacterium
GCGCTGATACGAAAACCAAATCGCTTTAACGCCTTGGCATAACTACCTCCCAAAAGTCCAAGCCCCACTATCAGTATTTTTTTGCTTATGTCCACTATCATTTTGTTTTCTCCTTTATATTTCGCTGTGAGGTGCAAATGTGCCTGCAACCTTAAGCTCGTCGCACTCTTTGTTTAATTCACAAAGCATTTCTTTACCTTTGTCCGTGTCTGTTGTGCCGTCGATTTCGATATAGAAATAATACTGCCACGAATGTTTCTTTAAAGGTCTGCTTCTGAGAGCCGTCATATTATAGCCGTATTTTCCTATAATGCTTAAGGCATTTGCCAAAGACCCTGCTTCATTTTTCACCGTAAACATTAAAACGGAGTTTGAAAGAGTTGGTGAACTTGCACGAACCTTTGAAAGTACTGCAAAGCGTGTGGTGTTTTCCCCGCTTTTGTTGATGTTTGCCTCTATTACTTCAAGTCCGTAAATTTCAGCCGTTTCTACACTGGCAATCGCCCCTAAAGATTTGTCTTTCATTTCCGCAACTGATTTTGCCGCGATTGCTGTATTGTTTGCCTCCTCCGTGTCGAATCCGCGAAGCTTGATATAATCGTGACATTGCGAAAGCGCCTGAGGATGGCTTGTGACCTTCTTTATATCATTAACAGTTGCTCCCGAAACTCCAAGCAGATTCTGGTGGATTTCAAGCTCGTAAATCCCGTTTATAAAAAGTTCTCCTGAAAATATCAAATCAATAGTCTGACCTACTTCGCCTGCATAACTGTTTTCTATGGGAAGTACCGCCACATCACATTCGCCGTTTACAACAGCACTATATGCAGACTTGAAATCTCGGCAGGAAACCCTGTTGCTGTCGGGAAAAATTCTTCCTGCGGCGATGTGTGCAAAAGCACCCTCCACTCCGCTGTACGCCACCTTCAGTCCACTTTGCATACGGTATTGGTAAGCCCTTGATATAGACATGAGATTTTTGATATAATCAATATAATATTCCTTTATTGTATTATCCTCAACGAGGGATGTGTTTTTTTCGATAACTGCATTTTCTCTTTTTTGGTCTAAAATCGGTAAACCAAATTCTTTCTTATATTCAAAAACCATTTCGGCTGCTTTCATTCTTTTTACGAACAATTCCGTCATCTGAGAATCAACCTCGTTTATGATTTTTCTTGCCTCGATCAGTTTGTTTGTCATATCTTACATCTCCCTAAACAAAAAACCTCGCTTGTTAAGTTACAAGTGAGGTTTTAAAAATATTATTATATCAAATATTTTTTATTTCTTTAAACTCACAAGTAACTTTTGTAAAGCAAAATAAGCATAGCCAAAATAAAAGGCTACGCTAAAGCTAAAGAAATATTTACTTGCGTTTAAAGCTAAGTTCATATCAATTACCTCAAAAATTATTTTTTTCATTGTAACACTACAAAAAATATTTGTCAAGATAATTTCATAATTTTTCTTTTAAAATATATTTTGAGCAGATTTCGTTATCTTTTTGAAATGGTCAAAACAAAAAATAAATCCCACAAGCAAAGTTGTGGGATTTTGATAACATATAAGCGATTAACGCTTTGAGAACTGAGGTGCACGACGAGCGCCCTTTAAGCCGTACTTCTTTCTTTCCTTCATTCTGGGGTCTCTTGTTAAGAAACCAGCCTTCTTGAGTAAAGGTCTGTAAGCTTCTTCGTCTGCTTCTAATAATGCTCTTGAAATACCGTGACGGATAGCACCAGCCTGACCTGTGAAGCCGCCGCCTACAACATTAACTAAAACATCGAACTTGCCCTCTGTCTTTGTTAAAACTAAAGGCTGATTAACGATGATTTTTAATGTTTCTAAACCGAAGTAGTCGTCTAATGTTCTGCCGTTGATTTTTATGTCGCCCTTACCGGGGATAAGTCTTACTCTTGCGATAGATTTTTTTCTTCTACCTGTGCCATAGAAAAAGTCTGCCATTTTTCTGCTCCTCCTTATTTAATCTCTAAAGTCCAAGCTTCAGGTTTCTGTGCTGCATTGTCATGTTCTGCGCCTGCGTATACTCTTAATCTTGTTAAAGATTTAGCGCCAACTGTGTTATGCGGGAGCATACCTTTGATAGCTTTTGTCATAGCGAATTCGGGTTTTTCAGCCATAAGCTTGCTGTATTTTACAGCCTTTAAGCCGCCAACCCAACCTGTGTGTCTGTAATAGAACTTCTGGTCAAGCTTCTTACCTGTTAAAACTGCTTTAGCAGCATTGATTACGATAACGAATTCGCCGCAATCAACATGAGGTGTGTATTCGGGTCTGTGCTTACCTCTTAAAATGTTAGCCGCTGCTGCTGCAACTCTACCTAAAGGCTTGCCTTCAGCATCTATAATGTACCATTTTCTCTCAATATCCTGAGCTTTTGCCATAAATGTACTCATTATGCTTTCCTCCTAATTTTAAACAGAATTATCCTGTTCTTTTTTACAACGCTACTTATTATAAACTACATTTTTCCTTATGTCAAGTACTTTTTTAACAAAATTTAAAATACTTTTTACAAGCTCTTAAATTCTTCTTTTTTCTCTCTTATACTCTCAAATACTCAAAGTCTATTTTGAAAAATATTTTTTTGACATATGATTTTTCATATGGTATAGTTAATGTAACAAATTTTACTAAAAAGGAATGTGGCACAATGAGAATGAGAAAGAAAAAGCACCTAAAAGAAAGACTTGATGCGTGCTCTGATATAATAATTTACGATATGGACAAATATGCAGGAGATATTAAAAGCGTGTTTGGCGAGGACAAACCTATTCGTATGGAGATAGGCTGCGGTAAGGGGCGATTTATAACAGAAACTGCGAAATTAAATCCCCATATAAATTTCATCGCCGTGGAAAAGAACCTAAATGTATTGGTGCTTGCAGCTGAGAAAATCAAGTCAGCAGGGCTCACAAATGTTAAGTTTTTTGCTCAGGATGTAAATCTTTTACGCGGTTTTGAAACAAAAAACCGTGCCGAGGTAATATACATAAATTTTTGCGATCCATGGCACAAGCACTCATACCGCCGCCGCAGATTAACCCACGAGCAACACCTTAAGCTTTGGGAGAAATTACTCACCGAAAACGGTGAAATTCACTTTAAAACAGACAACCAAAAGTTATTTGAATTTTCGCTTAATTCATTTTCTGACTACGGAATGAGGCTTAAAAATATAACCTTGGACTTACACAATTCAGTTTTTGAGGGAAATATAATGACCGAGTATGAAATGCTTTTTTCTGAAAAAGGTCAGCCAATATATAGATGCGAAGCAATGTTTAGATAAAATAAAAGGTGTGGCAATGCCACACCTTTTATTTTATACTTTCAACTATTGAAATAATTTCAGAGTGAATATCCTCTATGGTACGGATGTCAAGGTCTTTTGCACACACCACTCGTTTCCATCCCTGGTTTTCGGCAACGCCTACTGCGTTACTATATGCCGCATTTAAGTAGTCTTCATTTTTTTCGTGGATGTCTTTTTGGGCTTCGCCCGTTATTTTATTGGCACGATTTTTCATTAAAAACTGCGCTGCCATAGGGGGCATATCCAAAAATATAACCATATCGGGTTTGGGGAGTCCCAGCTTTTCGTATTCGTAGTCTGCAAGCCACTCAATAAAGGCAGTTTTATCACCCTTTATCTTCATAGCCTGATGGACAATATTCGATGTTACATATCTGTCGCAAACAATTATTCCGTCCGATTCATAAAACTTTCCCCAGTCACGCTTGTAGCTTGCGTATCTGTCTATAGCGTAAAAGGATGATGCAGCGTAGGCGTTTACATCGTCAGGGTTGTCCCCAAGTTCTCCTGCCAGATACCCTTTTACAGGCATACAAAAGTCACTTTCGTAATCGGGAAACGAAATTTTTTTCACTTTTAATCCTTTTGAAGTCAGGTAGTCGAACAAAAGCTTTGTCTGGGTTTCCTTGCCGCTCGAGTCAACACCCTCAATAACAATAAGCTTTCCCATTATTTTGCCTCCGAAAGGTATTTTTCGCGCATCAAGGTCGCTTTACCACAGGTCATTTTGCCCTCGGGGCAAGCACCTGCAACACAGGATGGTCCTGCCTTTTTAAAGAGCGTAGGAGCAACTTCTTTAACTAACGCAAGCATTCTGTCTGCCAATTCTCTTATTTCCCACTGTGCCCTCGTACAGCAACGATGGTTAAAGAAATTCATAAGGCTTCTTGCATTCATTGTTACTACCATTTTGGTTTCACAGGCATTGGGAAGAACAAATCTTGCATCTTCTATTGCCATTTTTTCTGCAGCCTTCGATGCTGTTTTTTCGTCCTTGCCCTCTGCTAACAATGTAGCATAATGCTTTTCATATAAAATATCAGCAAGCTCATCATAAGCTGCCTGCGTAGCTTCCATTGTCTTTATGTATAATTCTTTTGCTTTTTCGTTGTTTTCTATTTCAGGAGGTGTGATATACTCAAACATACCCTCTTTTACATAGCGCTGTGACTTTACGCTGTAGCTCGCAATTCTGTGGCGTGTAATTTGTGCAAGTAACGCACGGCTTACGCCCTCAATGCCGAATGTAAATGTCACATGCTCAATAGGACTTTGATGCCCGAGACTCATTAACATATTCAAAAACTTTTCGGTTTTTTCGGAATCTAATCCGTCCAGTATATTTTCCACTCCGCTTTCTGAGTAGCAAAGCTTTGCTGCGGCAGCAACTATTTTTTCAGGGTCCGGTGTGTGTGTCAGTAATGTAACCTTCATACTAACATCCTCCTTACTTCATTATTATCCTTTATTAACTGTTCCTTTAATTCGTCTGTATTTGCGAATTTCCTGAAACCTCTCATATAGCACAAAAACTCAACCTCTATAATTTTGCCATACAAATCACCGCTGAAATCTAAAATATGAGTTTCAATTCTTAATTTTTCGGGATTATCGAAGCTTGTAGTACCAACATTTGTTATTGATTTGTACACTTTTTCGCCAATGTGTGTATTGGTGGCATAAACGCCTCTTTTTATATCAGTTTGGGATTGATCTGGAATAATGTTTGCCGTAGGAAAGCCGTAGGTTCTGCCTAAGCGTTTGTCCGCAACAACAGTTCCCCTGACGGAGTACGGTCTGCCCAGCAGTGATTCACATTTTTTGAAATCCCCTGCTTCAATAGCCGCCCTAACTTCCGTGCTTGAGCATACCACATCACCAATTACTACAGGCTCAACCACAAAAACATCGAAACCGTAGCGCTTACCAAACTCTTTAAGCATTTGTGATGTGCCTAAAGACTTTTTCCCAAATTTGCCGTTTGTACCAATTACAGCTACTTTTATATTCAACTTGTCAATTAAAATTTCTTTTACAAATTCTTCGGCTTCTAAATGCCGAACACTATTAAAATCCTCAAAAAACAGCGTGTGTACGCCTGTGTCGCCTATAAATTTTTCCTTGGCGCTGTTTTCATATATAAGCTTTTGAGAACCCTCTCCCAGTATCACATTCCTAGGGTGTTCCAAAAAAGTATAAACAACCGAGGGAACGCCACGCTCGCACGCCGCCTCTTTTAACACACTAAGGAGTTTTTTGTGACCTTTGTGCACGCCGTCAAAGTTGCCGATTGCCACAGCTGTACCGCCTGCTGTATTTACTTTTTTGTAGTCTGCGTGTACAGTCTGCATATTGCCTCCTAATAAAAGCTTTTTTCCATTGCCAGTAACATCTGCCCGTCACAGTCCTTGACCTTTAAAAGACAAAGCATCTTATTATCTGCATAAATCCTGAAAATTTGGTTTTCACAGTATTTTTCAACACCTAACTGATTAGGACGAAGCCTGATGCCGTTTCTTATTTTAGCCTCATTTTCAGCTGTTATATCAATTCTTTCAAAATCTGTTAAAACATCGTCGGGCTTTATAAATAATTCCTCCACAGCGCCGTTTTTGACCGCTTGCTCTATCTGTTCAAAAGTATAAGCATTTTCTTTTGTAAATATACCGCTCATGGTACGCTCTAATGTATCCATAGCAGCACCGCATCCGAGAAACGCCCCAATATCACGGCACAAAGACCTTATATATGTGCCCTTACCGCAGTGCACATCCATCATAAAGGATGTACCGTCAAAATCGTAAACATCTATACTGTAAACTGTGATTTTACGAGGTTTTCGTTCGATTTCAACACCTTTTCTTGCTAACTTATAAAGCTTTTGTCCATCAACCTTGATAGCAGAATACATTGGCGGAATCTGCTCAATATCTCCTGTAAAATTCTTTACTGCCTCTATGAGCTGTTCTTTTGTAACAGACACTTCTTTTTTTTCGATTATCTCTCCTGTGGTGTCCTCGGTATCAGTAGTAATACCAAGCACAACACGGGCTGTGTATTTTTTTTCATCTGCCATAATAAGGTCAGAAAGCTTGGTTGCATTGCCAATCAAAACAGGCAAAACCCCCGTAGCCGCAGGGTCTAATGTGCCTGTATGACCAACGCGCTTCATATTTAGCTGTCGTCTTACAAAGGACACAACATTGTGAGATGTCATACCCTTTGGCTTATATACATTAAGTATTCCTATCAAGACTATCTTCCTTTTTAACATATTGTAAGTATTTTATCACATTTAGCAAGCTTTTTCAATACAAAAAAACAAACTGTAGAATAAAATTCTACAGTTTATTTTTTGTCATCAATATTCCTATTACCGATTTGGCGTCTTTTATTTCGCCACGGTTTATCATTTCAACAAGCTCGTCTATATGATATTTTTCACATTCTACGAACTCGTCCTCGTCGGGGTCTGTATCTCCCTGATGAAGTCCTGTTGCAAAATAAATAGCGAGTTTTTCGTCACAAAATCCTGGTGTTGCATAAAAATCACCGAGGTATTCTATATTATCTGCCACAAGGCCTGTTTCTTCACGAAGTTCGCGAATGCCCGCCTGGCGTGTATCCTCTCCGCCACGGTCAAGCTTGCCTGCAGGGATTTCGAGGGTTGTTTCGTAAAAGGGATACCTAAACTGCCTCACCATATATACATAGCCCTCGTTGTCCATAGCAACAACACCAACGCCGCCGGGGTGTCGCACTACCTCACGGACAGCCTCTGCGCCGTTTTCTAAAATTGCAATGTCACGCTCTACGGTGATTACTTTTCCTTCGTATATAGTTTCAGAAGATTTTTTGATTTCTTTAAGCTTCACTTTCCAACTCTCCGATTATTTCATCTAACATTTTTCTGTCCTTGTCAGTCAGCTCCGCCGACTTTAAAAGGTCAGGTCTTTTTATGTAAGTTCGCTTTAGTGCTTCTTTTCGTTTCCATTTTTCTATGTTTGCGTGGTGTCCGCTCATCAACACCTCAGGCACTTCCCGTCCCATAAACACGGGAGGTCTTGTGTACTGCGGATGCTCCAAAAGTCCTGAGTATATAGATTCTTCTTCGAAGCTTTCACTTTGAGGAAGTACACCCTCCACCATTCGTGCAACAGAATCCACAAGTACCGCCGCAGGCAACTCTCCGCCAGTTAAGACATAGTCGCCAATTGAAATTTCTTCGTCTACGATTTCTTCTATTACTCGCTCGTCAACACCCTCGTAATGTCCGCAGAGGATAACGATGCGGTCTTTTTTTGAAAGCTCGACTACTTTATCCTGAGTCAAGACTCTACCTTGGGGTGACATATATACTGTGTATGGCTTGTCCTCACCTGCTACGCTTTCATATGCACGATAAATGGGCGGTGCCTGCATAAGCATACCAAAGCCTCCCCCATAGGGATAGTCGTCTACCGAGTTGTGCTTGTTGCCCGCAAAATCTCTTATGTTTATGCAGTTTATTTCTAAAATTCCGCTATTCTGCGCTCTGCCTATAATACTTTCATCAAGTATCGCACGCATCATATCGGGAAAGAGCGTTAAAATATCAAAACGCATAACCTACTCCTCATAATCATCGTCTAAAAGTCCTAAAGGGACAGTAACGAAGATTTTTTTATTTTCTAAGTCAACCTCACCAATTACACCGTCGATAACAGGCAAATAAATCCGCTTGCCCTCAGGTGTTTTTATTTCATAGATGTCGTTTGCACCTGTATTGAAAACATCTGTAAGCTCACCTAAGGGCTCATCGTTTTCGTAAGCCAAAAGACCTATTAAGTCCTTTATGTAGTATCTTCCTTCTGGAAGAGGTGTTTTTTCAGTGTAAAGTGTTTTACCTTTCATTTTTTCTGCATCGTTCATTGTGTTGATGCCCGAAAATTTGATGATAACCACATTTTTATGTACCTTGGAGGACTCTACTTTTAAAGGTTCTGCGTTTTTATCGTAAAAAACTTCAAGGTCTAACAATTCGTACAAATCGTCTGTCCATGGGTTTAGTTTCACTTCTCCACGAATGCCGTGAGTATTTACAATCTGACCTACTTCAATAATTTCCATAGTTTTCACCTATTTTCAAAAAAGGGCTGTTTGTAAACAGCCCTTTTCATTATGCGCTTTCTGCCTGTTTTTCCTGTAAGACGGGTTGTTCTTTATTTTCAACACATTCTTTTGTAATTGTGCACTTTTCCACATTTTCCTGCGAGGGAATCTCGTACATTATGTCAAGCAAGGCTTCTTCCATGATGGAGCGAAGACCTCTTGCACCTGTTTTGCGGTCAAGGGCTTTTTGCGCTATTGCTTCGATTGCCTTATCCTCAACAACAAGCTCAACACCGTCAAGTTCTAAAAGCTTTGTGTACTGCTTGAGTATTGCGTTTTTGGGTTCTTTGATAATACGAACTAAAGACGCCTTATCAAGCATATCAAGGCTTGCAATAACAGGAAGTCTTCCGATAAGTTCGGGGATAATACCGAACTTGAGCAAATCCTGAGGCTCTATTTTTGCTAAAATTTCGCCCACATTGTCGTTTTTCTTGCTTTTAACATCAGCGCCAAAACCGATTGATTTTTCCTGAGTTCTACGGTTTATTATCTTCTCAATTCCGTCAAAAGCACCGCCGCAAATAAATAAAATATTGGTTGTATCTATCTGCAAGAAGTCCTGATGAGGATGCTTTCTTCCGCCTGTGGGAGGAACATTTGCAACTGTGCCTTCCAAAATTTTCAAAAGTGCCTGCTGAACACCCTCGCCCGACACATCACGGGTAATTGAGGTGTTTTCAGATTTTCTTGTGATTTTGTCAATCTCATCTATATAAATGATACCGCGCTGTGCCGCTTCAATATCACCATCAGCCGCCTGAATGAGCTTTAAGAGGA